>NZ_RZSA01000300.1:0-6600 GCF_003998075.1 Mesorhizobium sp. M2A.F.Ca.ET.037.01.1.1
ATGTACATGTCTAGATCTCCATGAAGGAATAAAAAGGATAGAGGCGAAAGAGCAAGCTTTTCCTCTAAATTTTGTGCGTGTTGTCTCCAATATGTGGACGCCAAAGCGCTTGACACGAGAGGTGAGCCAGCGTAAAAGCCACATGTACTTATAATAGTGTTTTCTGTTAGGAGATTCATTATCGTTTACATGTGAAACACTCCGGTCGGACCGCTGCAGCTCTCCGAAATAGAGCAGCAAGCGACATGCCAACCTGAAGCGTAAATGCGGCCGACACCAAAATCGGGCCGACGCGCCTTCGTCTCGCTGGAATCACTTTTTTTGAGGGTCACTGCGAAAAGCAATGTGCGACACGGTTCGCCATGTTCGATATGTGACAGTCTCGTTTAACAGCGACGGCTTCCCGTCTGACCGCAACGGAGGCCGCGCCATGCGCTACCGAGAAGGATCACTGCGCGTACGCTCCGCAAGGGCTGCGCCAGGAACAGAGGGCGTGCGCGTCCGAGGCGTCGCATGGTGGCCGCAGCACCTTTTCGCCGCTGTAAGTTCGCCGTGCAGGTACATTGCGCGGCCGGAAGCGAGAGGGAGCGCACCCTGAAACGGCTGCCTACGGCTCGCCTCGAGTAATTGGCGATGAACAGCATTCTCGAGAACTTAGTCTCGACGGAAAGAGCAACGAAAGGAAGCCGCTTGGACGAGCACGATCCGAAGGAAGAACCGATCGAGACCATTTTCCGCAACGGCACAATCACTGCCGTGGGTATCCTGCTTGCCTTTTCGCTCGGCTTCCTCACTCATTGGGCCGCGAACCCCTTGCCATGGCAACTCTACGATCTGTTCGCCGTAGTGCCGATCCTGCTCGGCATCGCACTGCAGATGAGAGCGCTGTCCATGCTGCTCGACATGAGTTCCTTGCGGCGCCCCATCTACGAACGCGCCAATCGCATTTTCATGGTCGGCCTCATCCAGACCGCGTGTGGCGTCGGCATGGCCATCTTGGTCGATCTTTTCGGGATATCGGTAGGGGGCACGCTGCCCGGCGCTTGACGACAAGCCACACCGCCGCTCTTCGCTCGAAGCGACGTCAAGCCGGGGAACCTTGTGCACCCCCTAGCGGCGTCCTCCTTTCATCAAATGAGCCGACGTCAGCTTTAGAGCGTCTCGGTGGCTAAAGCCGGTATGGTTTTTCGGCCGGCAGGGAAGGCCGCTGGCTGGACCTGGATGGCGTCTGAACGAGGCTTGACAGGTCCGTTGCGTCGGACATGAATTTCGCATTGCAAAGTTCTTCCGCAGACGCCTCAAGCACACTGCACTGGCGTCACGTACTACTCAGACGTTGAATGCGGCACCGCACCATCACCTCAGGCGCAACCATGGCACGCGCGCTCCCCGGCGTGGTTGACCCCATCCTGTCCAAACGAGACTGCGACATAAGCGGGACGCACTGACTTAGGTCAGAGACCAGGACGAGCGCGCAACGAAAGAATGATGGATCAGCGACGTGGGATGACAGCTCCTTGCACACCTCAATCCTGACAAAGTACCGGGACCCCCGGCCGCCTTGGTATACCATCTATCCGACTGTGCCAGACTTCTCTGCGGCAGTTGGTGCTGACGATTATGAGGAATGGCTGGGGGGCCTCCCGGCCGACGAATCGGTGTCGCTCTATTTCCACATTCCGTTTTGCCGATCCATGTGCTGGTATTGCGGCTTCCCTACCGCGGTCATCCGTCGCAACGGCCCGATCCTTAATTATTTAGCGGTGCTGCGTCAGGAGATCAGTTTGGTGTCGGAGCAAGTGCGGCAAGGGCTGCCGGTGAGCGATGTGCATTTCGGCGCGGAACGCCTCACCTTATCGGGCCAGCCGAGCACTTGGCGCTGATGGAATTTCTACGCCGCCACTTCGCTTTCAGCAAAACTGCTGCGATCACCGTGGAGATCGATCCCCGAACGTTCACACCGGAAATGGCCGAAGCCTTGGCAGCTAACGGTGTCAACCGCGCGAGCATCGGCGTGCAGAGCTTTGATCCCGATGTGCAAAGGCGATCAATCGGATCCAGAGTAAGGTGCAGACGGCCGCTGCAGTCCAAAATCTCCGCCGGCATGGCGTTGGCCATATCAACTTCGACCTCATCTTCGGTCTACCGAAACAGACTGTGCAGTCCTGCATCCAGACCGCGATGGCTGCGGTCGCCATGCGCCCCAACCGGCTTGCGGTGTTCGGATACGCGCATATTCCTTCCGTGATAAAGAACCAGCGCCTATCGAGCAGGCAGGTCTACCGGACGGCGATCTTCGCGCCGAACAGGCTGCAGCTGTCGCCGAGACACTGGTTGGCGCTGGCTACCGGGAGATCGGGCTCGATCATTTCGCTCCGCCGGACGACGAACTCGCGCTAGCGCAGAAGACCGGGCGCGCCTACGGCGTAATTCGCTGGGATACTCGGCCGATACTTGCAAAACGTGATCGGCTTAGGCGCGTCGGCTATTGGCCGAGTCCGCGAGGGGTATGTTCAGAACGAAGTAACACGGGATTCTTACGCCCGGCACATCGCAAGTGGACGTCTGGCGACATCAAAGGGTCACCGTCTGACCGACGATGACCGGGTGCGCGCAGCGATCATCGAGCGACTGATGTGCGATTTGGAGGCCGACGTGCCGACCATCTGTGCCGCCCACGAAATCGAACCAGCTCGTTTTCTCGATTCAGTTGAGAGTTTGGTGACGCTGGCTGAGGAGGGGATCCTGGACGTCGAAAACGGCTTCATCCGCGTGCGGCCGGAGCACCGCTTTGTTGTTCGCGCCGTTGCTGCTGCATTCGATGCTTTTCTCGCGAATCGATGAGTTGAGGCCACGACGCCGAAAGGCATCAAACCTTGTTTGGCGCTCGTCGGCATGGGCTCTCGCAGAAGACTCCGCAAGCGTATGCAGGGGACTTCCACTTGACGCCGCGTTCACCATCATCTCGCCTGGGTGCGCGCGAAAGCGCACAACCCGGAGCACGCTGCTCTCGGTGTGAGGCTGTGCTCTGCAAAGCACCGGTGATCCACCCTGTCCCTGGACAGCAGCTTGATGGCGTCATCTTGGAGGACGAGAAAAGATTGTCGAGGTACGGGTACGAATTGCCTCGGTCGTCCGTTCAATCGAAAGCACTGTCTGCGGAGGCACCTCTCCTTCATGCAGTGACAGGAGATGCTGGGCGACTTCCTTATCTGCTGCGGTGAGTCGATGATTTAGGCGGAGAAAGTCCATCCAGGTGGGGGTGCGGAATGTCTCCGTCCAAAGTGACGGTGTTTGCAGATTTCGCTGGAGCGTCCAGTTTCGTGCACCGGCACGGCTCTGGACGTGTCGCCGCGTGCGCATGGAGCCCAGAAAGGCCTCGATATTTTCCTCCGATATCAAATACTCGACCTTGGCCACGATAGGGCCACTTCTGGGTTTCAGATCGAGAGCCACGTCCGGCGGATGAAAAACTGAACTTTCTTGATCGGTTTCTTCCCAGGGACGGACCGGCAACACGATCCCCGCTGCTGCAACCAGCAACAGAGCGCCTGCGGCGCCCTCCAATGCTAAGGTCAAGGAATAGTTTTGCGCGACAGAACCCCAGATCCAGCTGCCAGCAGCCATACCGCCTGCGCTCAAGGCGTAGTAAATGGAGAGCGTGCGGCCTACAACCCACCTTGGGCTTGCCAACTGCACCGACACGTCAATGCCCGTCCAGGTGATAAGCCAACCCGCTCCGCCGAGCGCCAGCGAAATGGCCGCCACAGGAATCGACGATGTAAGGGCAAGGGAGAGGCAACAGACTGCACAAGCCACAGAGGCGAAGGCCACCAGCCTGTTTTGAGACGTGACCTTCCTCAAGAAGCCGTTGCCCATGCCCGCGATGAAAGCACCCATGCCGAAGCCGGCCAATAAGATACCGTAGACAATTGGCCCACTCTTCAACTGATCCCGGACGACGAGGGGGAGCAACGCCAGAATGGAGATGCTTGCCAATCCGAAAAGAGCGGCTCGGGCGGTCGCTGCCCTGATCTCCAAAGACATCGCAGTAAAGCGCACTCCGTCATGAATTGCCGTCGTCATTCTCTCACGAGGGAGAGGCGAAGAGCGGACCTCCCATTTGGTGCGCCATATCGCGCTTATGGGCGCCAGATCACTCACCGCAGCCAAGGCGAAAGCGGCCAGCGGCCCAAAGACGGCCAGGATCACGCCCCCCAAGGCCGGACCAACGCTGCGCACAATGTTGTATCCGACGGACATAAGCGTCACTGCGGCCGGAATGTCGCGTTTGTGAAGGATATCGCCGACCGAAGCGTGCCAAGCCGGATCATTCAAGGCAAAGCCGCAGCCGGCCAGGAAACCTAACCCGAGAATCAGCCAAGGACTGACAAATCCCAGACCCACAGAAATCATCAGCGTCGTCGACGCCGATGCTATCAGGCAGTGTCCCGCAAACATCACCCACCGGCGGCTGAAGTTGTCGGCAATGGCTCCGGCGAAAACTGAGAGGAAGAACACCGGCAATGTGGATGCGGCCTGGACGAGTGCCACCATGAGGTCGGACGCTGAAATCGTTGCCATAAGCCAACTGATGGCGACCGTTTGCACTAGCCAACCGAGGCTGGAAATCTGGGTGGCCGCCCAAATTGAGCGAAACACCTTGTTTCGAAATGGGGCGAGCGTCTTTGAAACGGGCGGTTGAGGATTTTCGCTCTGCATGAGGTATTGCTGGCCTTCGATGAGCGCTGCGATTTGAGCAAGCGGGTCGATACTTAGACATCGCGGAGCACCGCACGGAACCCAGCTCTATGGAGCTTGCCGGCGACTATTTACGTATTGAGCCATTCTCATAGTCTCATTCATGAGCAGTCCTGTGCGCAAGCATTGCTTTGCTAAATTCCCACCACAAGCGCGCCGCCGCTGAGACCCGCACCCGCTGCCGCCAAGAGGACTTTCTCGCCAGGCCGAAACGGCTGCGCCCGATGGGCCAGCGACAATGAGAGCGGGATCGTCGCGGCGGAAGAGTTGCCATATTCGGCGATCGTCTTGACGATCGAGTGATCAGCGATGCCGAGGTTCCTGCCGACCGCGTCGAAAATGCGCGCATTGGCCTGATGCGGCACGAAACGATCGAGGTCTTGCGGCCTCAGTCGGGCAGCAGTGAGCGCATCTCTCGAGCAGGCGGTCATCATCTCCACGGCCTTGCTGAATACTTCACGGCCGTCAGTGATCGTCATCCGTGTCTGCGCGAGGTCGAGGTCGGCATGGAACGGAGTGTTGCTTCCCCCGGCGGGAATCTGGATTAGCCCGTAGCGCGAGCCGTCGGAATCCACCGAAGCGCCGAGAATGCCTCGATCCGGGTCATCGCAAGGACTGATCACCATGGCGCCGGCGGCATCGGCAAACAGCACGGCGCTGGCGCGCTCGGCCAAATTGATGCGGTGGCTGAGGATGTTGGCGGCGATGACAAGGCTCGCTTTGCCGTGCAGGCGGGTGAACCCGTCGGCGAACATCAGCGCATAGATGAAGCCGGCGCAGGCGCCGGTCAGGTCGATCGCTCCGGCGCGGCCTAGCCCCAGCCGATGTGCGACCAGCGGCGCGCTTGGCGGCAGAAGGTGATCGGGCGTCGACGTGGCGAGCAAGAGTAGACCGACGTCGCCGCGGTCGATACCGGCATTGGTCAGCGCCATGTCGCCGGCAGAGGCGGCAAGGCCCGACAGCGTGTCTTCGTCTGTTGCCCAGAAGCGCGAGCGAATTCCGGTGCGCCGCTCGATCCAGCCGGGCTCAAGCCCGAGCCGGTCTTCGATTTCCGGGTTCTCGACCTTGCGCGCCGGCGCATGATGGCCGAAGCCGAGAACGCGCGACGATAGGTTCATGGCCGCGAGCCGAAGCGTTCGCCGGCCTCCTCTATCGCGTCATAGAGCCCGCCCAATTCGTCGCTGGTGATGCAATAGGGCGGTAGAAGATAGAGGACATTGCCGAGCGGGCGCACAAGTAGCCCCCGCTCAAGGAAAAAAGCGCGCAGTTTTGGCCCGATCTCGGCCAGATAACCGGCTGAGCCGGTGCGTAGGTCGAGTGCCGCGATGGTGCCGGTTGTCCGGCAGTCGGTGAAATATGGATTGACCCGGAAGCGTTGCAGCCCGGCGGCCTGCCTCGCGCTCAAGACCGCGATCCGCTCGGCCACCGGCTCGTCACGCCAGATCTCGACATTGGCAAGTGCTGCCGCGCAGGCGATCGGATTGGCGGTGTAGGAGCTCGAATGGAAAAACGTCTTCTTGCGATCCTCCGAAAAGTGAGCGTGGAAGATGGCATCGGTGGCGATCGTGGCGGCCAGCGGGATGGTACCACCGGTCAGACCTTTCGAGGTGCACAAGATGTCGGGCGAGACGGACGCCTGTTCGCAGGCAAACATGGTTCCGGTGCGCCCCCAGCCGGTCATCACTTCATCGGCGATCAGCAGCGTGCCGGAGGCTTCGGCGATCCTCTTCAATTCGGCAAGAACCCAGGCCGGATACATCAGCATGCCGCCGGCGCCAAGCACCAGCGGCTCGACGATCAGCGCGGCTGCGCGCCGGTCGCGGCTAACGGCCTCGAACC
>NZ_RZSA01000301.1:0-6594 GCF_003998075.1 Mesorhizobium sp. M2A.F.Ca.ET.037.01.1.1
CGGCGACATGGTCGATCAACCTGGCTTTGCCCAATGAAAGCAGCGGCTTGTCGCCGCCGCCCATTCGACGCGCCTGGCCTCCCGCCAGAATGATCCCCGCAACATTTCTGTCCATTGGCCTATATGCCGTCCGGCGCCATGTCGGGTCCAGCGCTTTCAGCGGCGGGTTGCTGCCTGCCGACGACGCGCTCGCGGTAGAGCGCATAGAGGCCGGAGCCGATGATGATGGCGGCGCCGGCGATCATGGGCAGGTCGGGAACATCGCCGAAAATGAGGAGGCCGAGCAGGATCGACCACAGCAGGGCGGTGTAGCGGAACGGCGCGATGAAGGAGATGTCGCCCGAGCGCATCGCCATGATGATGAACTGATAGCCGATGAGCACCAGCACCGCCGCGAGCGCCAGAAGCATGGTCGAGCGGCCACTCATCGGCGTCCAGCCGCCCATCGGCGACAAAAGCAGCGCGCCCAGGACGGTCATGGCAAGCGCGGTCGCCGTCGACACCAGCATGGTCGGGATCGCGTGTGGGATGCGCTTGGTGGACAGGTCGCGCACCGCGCAGCAGGCGACGCTGGCCAAGGCCACCAGCGAATAGACGCTGAACCCTTCGAAACCCGGCCGCACGATGATGAGCACGCCGACGAAGCCGGCGGCAATGGCGGTCCAGCGTCGCCAGCCGACGCTTTCGCCGAACACCAAAGCCGCGCCCATGGTGACCGCCAGCGGCAATGCCTGCATGACAGCCGAGACATTGCCGATCGGCAGATGCGCAAGCGCGATCAGGAACGACACCGTTGCGCCGGCTTCGCCGGCCACGCGCATGGCCACCATCGGCTGCAGCATGGCGGCCGGATTGACCAGCGCGCCGCGCCGCCAGGCAAGCAGGCCCACGAAGAAGGACGCGAAGGCGCCGCGCACCAGCATGACCTGCGCCATGTTCATCGATTCGGAAGAAAATTTGGTGATCGCATCATTCAAGGTGAAGCCGACCATGGCCACGATCATGAACAGCGCGCCGCGCAGGTTTGGCGAGAGAGGCAAAGGCGGTTCCGGATTCTATTTTGGATCGAAACCTGTAGCAGGTCACCGCGAACAGCAACGCCAAAAGAAATGGGCCACGAATTTCTGCATGGCCCATAGAACGATTTGCCAGGGTCCCGAAGACTTACCTCGGCGTCAGCACTTCGGTGCCGTTGCCGTTCTGGCCGGCGATGGTCCAAAGCCCATGCAGAGAGCCGTCCTTCTCGATCTTGTAGACGACGAGACCGACTTCCTTGCCCATCGCATAGCCGGCGGAAAACGCATTGTCGTTCCGCATGCAGATGCCGTCCGAAGTCGAGCCGCCGGTTTCCCAGTGGATCGTGCAGGTCGTGTCGCTGGTCAGCGTGATGGTTGCCTCGCCACCATATTTCGAACCATCGAAATTGGTGCCGGCGACGGTATAGGTGCCGCCGATCGACTGAGCGGCGGCCGGCATGGAAGCAATCCCAAGCATTGCAAGTGAAAGCATGATTGTGCGCATGTGCACTCCCCCTAGAGCGAAAATCGCGCTCGAAGGCTAGGCCGGAAAAGGCCGGCGGTAAATCGGGTGGAGGATGGCGTGGAGGGTTTATTTCGAGTGTGGCCCGGACGCTTCGTGCAGGCTAGCAGCAATGGTGCCGACCAGCGGGTCGTATTTCGCCTTGAGCGCTGCCGGATACTCGATGAAGACGCTGTGGATCACGTCCTCCTTGCCGAACACGGACCGGCGATAGAAGATCTTGTCGCCCTTCGTACCCGACAGCACCGCCCAATTCTTGCCGGCCTTGCCGTAGGTGACTTCGTCACCTGGCTCGGGGCTGGCTTTTTCGTTCTCGACGAGGCTCTTGGGCGTGTCGTCGAGCGCATTGTAGCTGCCGTAACAGGCCACGCTGGCGCCGTCGGCGCTGTGCCACTCCAGGCCGTCGCCGTTTTCCGGCTCCGGCATGCGCTCCGTGAAAATCTGGTCCGGGAAAGTGCACACGGTGCCGAAGCGCGCGTTGACATAGGTGAACGGCTTGGCCAGCGCCGTTGTCGCCAAGAACAGAAGCGCGGAAAACAAGCCGATGCGCCGAAGATTCTGCATGTTCCCCCCTTTGGCCTCTGACCAAAGGCGATCATGCATCAAGCCGTTGAAAAAATCAGCCGCCGGTGACGCTCATATGCCGCGACACTGAAGGACGGCTGGTGCGGCGGTCGATGATGAAATCATGGCCCTTGGGCTTGCGGCCGATGGCCTCGTCGATGGCCGCGTCGAGCAATTCGTTGCCTTCGGAGGCGCGCAACGGTGCCCTCAGATCCGCGGCGTCCTCCTGGCCGAGGCACATATAGAGCGTGCCGGTGCAGGTCAGCCGCACGCGGTTGCAGCTCTCGCAGAAATTATGCGTCATCGGCGTTATGAAGCCGAGCCGGCCGCCGGTCTCGGCGACATGGACGTAGCGGGCAGGGCCGCCGGTCTTGTAGGGGATATCGGCGAGCGTGAACTGGCGCTCCAGCGAGGCGCGCAGCATCGACAGCGGCAGATACTGGTCGGTGCGGTCGGCCTCGATCTCGCCCATCGGCATCGTCTCGATGAGGGTGAGGTCCATGCCGCGGCCATGCGCCCAGCGCATCAGCTCCGGGATCTCGGCATCGTTGAAGTCGCGCAGCGCGACCGCATTGAGCTTGATCTTCAGCCCCGCCTTCTGAGCGGCATCGATGCCTTCCATCACCTTGCCGAGATTGCCCCAGCGCGTGATCTGGTGAAATTTTTCGGCATCGAGCGTATCGAGCGAGACATTGATGCGTTTGACGCCGCAGTCGGCGAGCTCGGCGGCGAAGCGCGAAAGCTGCGAGCCGTTGGTAGTCAGCGTCAGCTCGTCCAGCGCGCCGCTTTGGAGATGCCGCGAGAGCTGGCGTACCAGATGCATGATGTTCTTGCGCACCAGCGGCTCGCCGCCGGTCAGTCTAAGCTTCTTCACGCCCTTTTCGACGAAGACGGTGCAGAGTCGGTCGAGCTCCTCGAGCGACAGCAGATCCTTCTTCGGCAGGAAGGTCATGTCCTCGGCCATGCAATAGGTGCAGCGGAAATCGCAGCGGTCGGTGACCGATACGCGCAGATAGCTGATCGTGCGACCGAAGGGGTCGATCATATCCATTGCAAGCGTTTCCCGTGGCCTGAGCGGCATCGTTATATATGGCTATGTGATACGATCCAATGCCGCATTCAAGATAGAAGGTCTCGGTCTTTGGTAACATTCCCCGACCGACATCGTATGTCGGCTGGCCTCAAGTGGCTTTCCGCATGGCGCGAAGCGGCGTAGGGAAGGGGGCAACCAGAGCATGATGCCGAAAAGTGTGAAGCGGTTTTTCGGACGACATCATGCTCTATCTCTTTGACTAGAGACGGATTCAGATTTCAGGTCGATTCGACCAGAAATCATCCGTCTCTAGACAGGACCAGTCATGACCGCGCCAAAGGAACTCAGGGTCTCGAAAGACCGCAAGCTCTTGACCGTGACCTTTCCGGGCCATCAGCCGTTCGAATTGCCGGCGGAGTTTCTGCGCGTGGCTTCGCCATCGGCGGAAGTGCAGGGCCATTCGCCGGAACAGCGGGTGACGGTCCCCGGCAAGCGCAATGTCGCAATCCTCAAGATCGAGCCGGTCGGGAACTACGCGGTGCGCATCACCTTCGACGATTTTCATGACACCGGCATCTTCACCTGGAACTATCTGCATACGCTCGGCCACGAAAAGGATGAGCGCTGGAACGCCTATCTCGCCGAACTGGCCGAGAAGGGGCTGAGCCGAGACCGCTAGTTGTGCGGGTGGCAATCCAATGTCGGCAGCCGGGCTGTCGTCAAGGCGTCATGGACGTGGAGTAGCGCCGGCAAAACGTCAGGAGACGAAGAATGTCGCGCATCACATCGGTCGAACAACTGGAGGCTCTCTACGGCCTGCCGGGCGAGGCCTCGGTCGTCAAGGAACTCGACCATGTGATTCCCGAATATGCCGCCTTCATCGAGGCCTCGCCCTTCGTGGCGCTGGCGACCAGCGGGCCGGAGGGGCTCGACTGCTCGCCGCGCGGCGATCTCGCCGGTTTCGTGCGCCTCGTCGACGACAAGACGCTGATGATGCCGGACAGGCGCGGCAACAACCGCGCCGATTCGCTGAGGAACATCATTCGGGATCCGCGCGTGGGACTGCTCTTCCTTGTGCCGGGCTCGGGCACGACGCTGCGCGTCAACGGCCGCGCCCATATCACGACCGATGCCGGGCTATGCGCCTCCTTCATGGTCGACGGCAAGCCGGCCCGCTCGGTCACCGTCATCGATGTCGCCACGGTCTATTTCCAGTGTGCCCGAGCCATCGTGCGCTCGGAACTCTGGAACCCAGCCAGGCATGTCGACCCGAAGTCGCTGCCGACGCCCGGCCAGATCCTCGAGGGTCACCAGCCGCAAGAACATCGACGGCGAAGCCTATGACAAGGAATGGCCTGAAAGAGCCAAAAAGACGATGTGGTAAGCCTGAAAGTCAGGCTTCCTTCAGGACGTCGGCGATCTTGCGCATCTGCTCGCCGATCATGTCGCACTGTTCCGGCGTCGACTGGCTCATCGCCTTCTCGATCAGCGCCATGTGAACTTTCAGCGCCTTCATCAGCAGGGCCTCGCCCGCCTCGGTGAGGTTCAGCCGCAGCACGCGCTTGTCCTTCTCGTCGCCTTCGCGCCGCAGCAGGCCGCGCCCCTCGAGTTGCGGCAACAGCATCGTGATGTTGGAGCGGCCGACCAGGAGCTTGCGGGCAAGGTCGTGCTGCGACATGCCGGGGTGGCGGTAGAGGTTCATCAGCACGTCGAGCTGCGCCGGCTTCAGGTCGAGCGGGGCGAGCTTCACGGCAAGCGTGCGCTCCAGCACATGGCAGGCGCGCGCCACCGCGACCCAGTTGCGAAAACGCGGGTTGTCCCAGGGCAGCTCTTGCTTAATGTTCATGTTTGAACTATTATGTTCATGCTTGAACGAATGGATGGACTGCCAATATGGCATCATTTGGAATGAAGGTCATCCGGGGCGTTTTCGGCGCGGCCGAGCATGTCGCGCCGCGCCTCAGCGGTCGCGCCGCGTTCGAATTGTTTTGCCGGACACCCAGCGTCAAGGCGTTGAGCGACGGCGAACGCCGGGCCGTCGAACGCGCATCAGCCTTCATGGCCGAGGCGCGCCATCACCGGCTGAAGACAAGGTCGGATTGCGTGGCCGTGCACGAATTCCGGCCGGAGCCGGGCAGGGAGCCGCGCGGCACCGTGCTCGTCATCCATGGCTGGCGCTCGCGCACCGAATATATGCGGGCCTTGATCGAAGGGTTTCGCGGCGCCGGATACAAGGTCGTCTCGCTCGACCTGCCTGGGCATGGCCATTCGCTCGGCCGCCATCTGAACATGGTGAATGCGGTGGAAGCGGTGCGTGTCACAGGCGAATGGTTCGGTCCCTTTGCCGCCGTGGTCGGCCACTCCTTCGGCGGCGCGGTTGCGGCCAATGCCGTCGCCGCGTCGGTCAAGGGCATGCCGCCGCTCAAGGTGCAGAAGCTGGTCTTGATTGCCGCGCCGAGCTCGCTGCCGGCAATCTTCGACGATTTCAGCCACAGGCTCAATGTCGGGCCGCGCTCTCGCGTTGCGATGGCGGACAGGGTGAAACACCTTTCCGGCCGGCCGCTCAGCGAATTCACCGGCGACCGCCAACTGGCCGAGGCGCCGGTGCCGACGCTGATCATCCACGCACCGGACGATCGCGAGGTCCACGCCGACCATGCCAGGCGTTACGCGGGCGCCGGCGAGCACGTCCACCTGCACTGGGCCGATGGGCTCGGCCACCGCCGCATCCTCGCCGACAGAAATGTCGTTGCACGCGCCGTTGGCTTCGTGACCGAGCAGCGGGAAGCGATCCTGCACTAATCAGCCTATCAGTCCGCCTTCTTCTGCCCCGGCTCGACCGGCAGGCCGGCCGCCTTCCAGGCGGTGTAGCCGCCGAGGATATGTTTGACCGGGGTCAGGCCCATGTCCTGCGCCGTCTTGGTCGCTAAAGCCGAGCGCCAGCCGCCGGCGCAGAAGAAGACGAAGGTCTTTCCCGAGGCGAAGAACGACTTGTGGTAGGGGCTTTCGGGATCGATCCAGAATTCCAGCATGCCGCGCGTCACATGCTTGGCGCCGGGGATCTTGCCGTCGCGCTCGACTTCGCGAGGATCGCGCAGGTCGACGAAGATCGTATTCTCATCCTCCAGCAGCCCGGCTGCTTCCTCTGGCGACACCACCTCGATCTCGGCATTCGCCTCATCGAGCAGTTCGCGATATCCCTTCTTCACTGCGCATCTCCAGGCCACGGCTCAAGCGACCAGGATTTCGAGCATAACGGCCCGGGTTTGTCACGTCCGAGCCGGTTCCGCCAAGGTCTGGCGCAATGGCGCAAGCATCGCGGGAACCGAGGCTGGCCGCACGGGTCTCACAAGGATGTGAAACCGTTCTGCAACATGGCCCTGGAAATTTATGGAAGCTTAACGAAATCGGTATGAATCAGTATAGTTGCGCCTTACATCCGCCATGCGGTGGGCGAG
>NZ_RZSA01000302.1:0-6585 GCF_003998075.1 Mesorhizobium sp. M2A.F.Ca.ET.037.01.1.1
CAACAAGGGCAGGGACATCGTCAACAAGATGGTGCGCGTCGCCGACATGACGCGCTCGGCCTTCATCAATGGCGACCTGTCGACCGTGATGAGCCCGCGCACCGTCATCACCTGGGCCGAGAACGCCGAGATCTTCGGCGATATCGGCATGGCGTTCCGGCTGACCTTCCTCAACAAATGCGACGAGCTGGAGCGTTCGGTGGTGGCCGAGTTCTACCAGCGCGCCTTCGGCGAGGACCTGCCGGAGAGCGCTGCCAACGTGGTGCTGGGCTAGGCGCGCAGCTGAAAGGCCTCCGGCCGTTCAGCACGAAAACGCGCAGGGAATGATCAATGGCGGGTCCGGGCGACAACACGCGCAACAAGCCGAAGAACGGGTCTGAAGCGGACAGCTTCAAGCGCGCCGTGACGGTCTGCATGCGCGCCGTCGCCGGCGACAAGGATCTCGAGGTCGGCTTCGCCAAGGACCGGCCGGCGCTGGCCGGCAACCGAGCCCGGCTGCCCGAGCTGCCGAAGAAGGCCTCCCGCAACGACATCGCGATCACCCGCGGCATCGGCGATTCCATGGCGCTGAAGCGCGCCTGCCACGATCAGCGCATCCACAACAAGCTGGCGCCGGAAGGCAAGCTGGCGCGGTCCATCTTCGACGCCGTCGAGCAGGCGCGCGTCGAGGCGATCGGCAGCCGCGCCATGCAGGGCGTGGCCGACAATATCGGCTCGATGCTCGAGGACAAATACGCCAAGGCCAACCTCGTCGACGTCAGGGACAAGGCCGACGCGCCGCTGGAGGAAGCGATCGCGCTGATCGTGCGCGAAAAACTCACCGGCCGCGCGATCCCGAAGAGCGCCGAGCGGCTCGTCGATCTCTGGCGCCCCTGGGTCGAGGAAAAGGCGGGCGGCGACCTCGACGGCCTGTCGGCCAAGCTGGAGGACCAGCAGGCCTTTGCCCGCGTCGTGCGCGACATGCTGGTTTCCATGGAGATGGCCGAGGAACTCGGCGACGACCAGGTAACCGACGACTCCGAGGAAAACGAAGAGAACGAGCAGCAGGGAGACGAACAGAGCGAGGAAGGCGGCGAGGAGGATTCAGGCTCCGAGCAGTCGCAGTCGGAAGAGGCCGAAGCTTCAGCCGACGAGGAAGAGTCGGCCGAGACGGAAGCGACCGACGCCACATCGGACGACCTCTCGGACGAGGACGATTCCGACGCTGAGACGCCCGGCGAGGCCAAGCGCAACGACAACCCGTTCCTCAACCTGCCGAAGGAGATCGACTACAAGGTCTTCACCACCGCCTTCGACGAGACGGTGGGGGCCGAGGACCTTTGCGAGGAAGAGGAGCTCGACCGGCTGCGCGCCTTCCTTGACAAGCAGCTTGCCAACCTGTCCGGCGTTGTCGGGCGGTTGGCCAACCGGCTGCAGCGCCGGCTGATGGCGCAGCAGAACCGCTCCTGGGATTTCGATCTTGAGGAAGGCTATCTCGATCCGGCGCGCCTCGTGCGTGTCGTCATCGATCCGATGCAGCCGCTGTCCTTCAAGCAGGAGCGCGACACCAAGTTCCGTGACACGGTGGTGTCGCTGGTGCTCGACAATTCGGGTTCGATGCGCGGCCGGCCGATCACCGTCGCGGCGACCTGCGCCGACATCCTGGCGCGCACGCTGGAGCGCTGCGGCGTCTCGGTCGAGATCCTCGGCTTCACCACCCGCGCTTGGAAGGGCGGGCAAGCGCGCGAGAAATGGCTGAAGGACGGCAAGCCGCCGAATCCCGGCCGGCTTAACGACCTGCGCCACATCATCTACAAGTCCGCCGATCATCCATGGCGGCGCGCCCGGCGCAATCTCGGGCTGATGATGCGTGAGGGCCTGCTCAAGGAAAACATCGACGGCGAGGCGCTGCTTTGGGCGCATAACCGGCTGATCGGCCGGCCCGAGCAGCGCAAGATCCTGATGATGATCTCGGACGGCGCGCCGGTCGACGATTCCACCCTCTCGGTCAATCCGGGCAATTATCTGGAGCGGCATCTGCGGGCGGTCATCGAGCTGATCGAGACGCGTTCGCCGGTCGAGCTTTTGGCCATCGGCATCGGCCACGACGTCACGCGCTACTACCGCCGCGCCGTCACCATCGTCGACGCCGAGGAACTGGCCGGGGCCATGACCGAGCAGCTCGCCTCGCTGTTCGGCGAGGAAAGCGCGCGCGACACGCGCCGCGGCGGGTTGCGGCGCGCCGGATGATGTTTTCGGGGCGGCGTGCGCGGCGGACGCTCTTCGCCTGCGTGCTGATCTGCGCCTCGCCGGCCATTGCCGCCCAGAGAGCTCCCGTCGAGACCGTCGAGATTTCAGCGCGGCCGATCACCCAGTTCCAAATCGGCCATGACGAGACGCGGTTCGGGCCGTTCGAATTCGTCGGCGGGCTGGAGATGACCTCGCCGGCGCGCGATTTCGGCGCGCTGTCGGCGCTTCGTTTCTTGAAGCCGGGCAGCGACTTCATCGGGGTCGCCGACACCGGCTTCTGGTTCTTCGGCACGATCGCGCATGACGCCGGCAAGCGACCCTCGGGTGTCAAGAATTTCCGCATGCAGCAGATGGTCGACGCTTCGGGGCGGCCGATCGACCGGAAATGGAAGGTCGACGCGGAAGGGCTCGCGGTGAAGGACGGCATCGCAACCGTCGGCTTCGAGCGCGACCAGCGCGTCGCCCAGTTCAAGATCGACCCCGACAATATGAAAGCGCCGATCCGGCAGCTCGACTATCTGGTTCCCGCCCACGAGTTGCGCCAGAACCGCGGCTTCGAGACCGTCGCCCATGCCAACCCTTACGGTCAGCATGCGGGCGGGCTGGTCGTGGTTTCGGAGAGGAGCCTCGACAAGGCGGGCAACGTCTACGCCGCCATTATCGAAGGGCCGCACAAAGGCGTCTTCACCATCAAGCGCAATGGCGATTTCGACATAACCGACGGAGCCTTCCTGCCGGACGGCGACCTGCTGCTTCTGGAACGCAGTTTCTCGATCGCGCGCGGGGTGAAGATGCGGCTGCGGCGCATCTATGGCGAGAGCGTCGAGAAGGGCGCGGTCGCCGACGGGCCAGTGCTGATGGAGGCCGATCTGGGCTACCAGATCGACAATATGGAAGGGCTCGACGTCTGGACCCGCGACGATGGCGCGCTGATGGTGTCGCTGGTATCCGACGACAACCATTCGATCCTGCAGCGCAACCTCTATTTGGAATTCATCCTGCATCAGGACTGAACAAGACACGAGCGCTGGGAGATTACCGGCCGACGTGGCGGACTTCGTTCATCGCGAAATTGGCGGCGCGCTTGCTCCGGTTGCGGATCTTGAGTGTCGCTGTGTTGTCGACGAAATAGGTGTGAAGGATGCTGTCGCGGGTGCGGACTTCCGGCCCGACAGTGTCGACCGCGTGCCAGGTGTCGGTGCCGACCGCAAAGGCGTAGCCCGTGTTCGGCGAAAACGACATCCGGTGCGAATTCTCGAAACGCCCGTCCGGCATGCGCTCGGCGAAGCGGGTGCCGATATGGTTGATCGAGTCGTCCTCCGGCAAATAGAACTGGACCGTGATGCCCTTCCATTTCGTGTCGGTGTGGAAGCCAATCTTGTAGCCCGCCACGTCTCGCGTCAGCATCGGCACCGGATACATGCCGACCTTCATGAAATCCGAGCCGAACCGGCGCTCCAGGCCCGGGGCAAGGCGGCGCATGAAGGCATCCTTCAGTTCCGGCGCGTGCAATGCCTTGCCGACCAAGGCCCAGACGGCCCGTTTCTCAGCTGGCAGATGGCGGATATATTCGGGATAAAGGTCGATCTTGATCCGCGTCGCGGTGCCGTCGGCCTTGATGTTCACATTGTGGCGGCCCTTGAGCGCGCGATATTCGCGCGCCTCCGGCATGGCTGCGCGCATGCGCTGGTAGAGGTCCGCCGGAAAGATATCCGTCATCTCAAGATGCCAGAACGGCTTTTCCACGAAGGTGGCGCGGTTCACCGCCTCCACCATGTGGGAGACAACATGCTGCAGCGTTTGTCTGGCTGATGCTGGCGCCGCCGCGCCGTCTATGACCGACATGGATAACCTTCCCCAATCCGAAGAACCCCGAACCCAAATTTCTTGAATAGATATATCGCCGACCGTGCGGAATGCTAACCAAAGCACAGGCTGGATTGCAATGATCCACGGACTGACTTCAATCGCGGCTTCCAATCACGAGGTGATGTTGCATCGGCGCAAAGCAAGGGCGTTGCGAGGCACCCGGCGACGGTGCTGATTTGGCCGCAAGCCGATATTCAACGGACCTTGTAGATCTCGATCGGCTTGCCCGCGGTCGACTGGTCCAGTTCAAGCCATGCCGGCAGGTCGCCCCGCAGCAATGCCGCGGCAAGGCCCTTGGGCGCGTCCAAGCCCAGCGATATCTCTTCCGTGTTGCCTCGACAGATCGCGACCAATGCCACCTGCTCGCGCTGGATGACGGCGCGGGCTGCTTCCGGCGTTCCCATGAAAGCATCGAGCATGGCGAGATTGCCGGCGACATTGCGGTGGTAAGGGCCAGCCAGCGCCCGGTGTTCGGTGAACATCAATATCCCCGAGCCGAGATTGGACGAAGCAAGCACCGTCGTCGCCGGCATGACGGCCAGATCGAGGAAGTCGGCCGGCTTGCCGCAGGTCAAGGCATGGTCGGGATCGGAATTCACCCGCTGCGGTGCCTTCTGGACCACGGATTGCGCCGCCACCGCTACCCCGGCCCAGGTCGCATTGAGCGAGACCAGCCACGCCATGACGATGGCGGTGGAGATCCGCCAAGAGGGCGCGGCGCTGGCCCTGAGGCGGATTTGCGTGATCCAGGCCGAGAGCGGCAGCACGGCGAAGGCGACGGAAAAGGTCGAGCCGCGCACCTGCCAGAGGCTGACGCCGAAGGCGACGACAAGCAGGATGGCGGCAAGCATCTCCTCGCGGCGCAGGCGACGGCTTCGCAGCTGAAAGCCGATCAGAAGGATCGCGATGAAGGGCGTCACATAGCGCGCCGCCATCAGCTTGGGCTGGTGGATGGCGACGCTCCAGAAGGGCTGCGCTTCGACCACGTCGGCCAGCCAAAAGGTGCGGATGCGCTCGTCCATGCCCGCATAGGGCGATGCCAGGCATTGCGGGAAGGCCGCTATCACAGTCACCGCGACCACCGCGGCCAGCGCCAGCATCGAAACGAACCGTGCCCGAACCGTCGATGCGGTCAATGTCGAGGCGATCGCGAGGCCAAATCCGGAAAGCGCCGCTACGGCGAACTGGAAGGATGAGAAGGCGTCGCATTGGGCGACGCGCCAGTCGGAAGGCCGGATGGTCGCCACGAAGACCAGCAAGGCGACACCGGCAAATCCAAGGCCGAAGCCTCGCGCGGTGGCGTGCTCCTTATCGTCGAGGATGAACAGGACCGCAGCGCAGATGCCGAGCGTCGCCACATAGGGAGCGGTTTCCATGCCGACAGCGAGCGTCAGGCCGGCGCAAATGCCCGACAGCAGGGCGGCAGGCCGCCAGAAGGGCGCTTCCATCAGAAGCCAAAGGCTGGCCGCCGTCAGCAGCAGCTGGACATTGTGGTGATCGATCACGCCGGGGCTGTAGACCATCAGGAAGAAAAGCGCGGCCGTCGACAGGATGAGCGATGGCATCGCGACGTCGGCGCCGGCGAAGCGCCGCGAGGCGCGCATGAGCACGAATATGGTCAGTCCGTAGAGCGTGGTCGGCCAGATGATCCGCGCTGCCCGTTCGGCGGTGGCGGCGCCGGCGCCCAGCGCGTCGAAGACCATGACAAGCAATGCGAGCGGCGCGTCCACCAGCCGGGACCAGTGCATGACGAAACCGCCTGCCGTGCCCATCCTGTATTGATGGAGATCGAACCAGCCCTGCCCGGCGAGCAGGTCGCGGACCTCGACCAGCCGCAGCATGCTGTCATTGTCCGCGCCATTATTCGCAAGGGTTGGGAAGCCGGAAACCGCGTTGACGGTCAACACCACCAGCGTGGCGCATGCCGCAAGCAGGAGATGATTTTTCCAACCGGTGCCTTGCACGGTCATGGTGGTTGCGAAGCCTTGGAGAATTTTCGCGATCCTGCACGATCGGCCGTAACAAAGCGTAAATCCGCCGCAGCTGTGACGGAAAGCGTCAGGGCCGGTTGGTCGCAACCCAGATAACATGGCGGGCGCCGCGCTTGCCGTGGGCGCGCGTGTTGACCTCTTCGACCGCGAAGCCTGCCTGCTTCAGCCGCCAGGTGAAGCCGCCGTCCGGTCCCTGCGACCAGACCGCCAGCACGCCGCCTGGCTTCAAGGCGGCGCTAGCGGCAGCCAGCCCGGCCGCGTCATAGAGCGAGTCATTGCCCTTGTAGACGATGCCCTCGGGACCATTGTCGACGTCGAGCAGGATGGCGTCCCAAGCGGCTTTCCGCACCCTTATCAGCTGACCGACATCAGCCTCGCGAATGCTGACTCGAGGATCCTCGAGGCAGCCGCCGAAGATCGTCGACATCGGCCCACGCGCCCAGCCAACGACCGCGGGGACAAGCTCGGCGACAGTGACGGCGGCATCGCCATCGAG
>NZ_RZSA01000303.1:0-6569 GCF_003998075.1 Mesorhizobium sp. M2A.F.Ca.ET.037.01.1.1
GATCATCATCTGCGTCTATTCGTTCCTCGTCGCCGCGCCTTATGGCGGCGTGCAGTGGCAGTTCTCGACCGACGCCTATCTGAACTTCCTGTTCCAGCGCGACATTTTCGACGACACGCTGCAATTCACGCCGGACTTCCTGATCATCTATCTGCGTTCGTTCCTGTTCGCGGCGGTGACGACTGTCATCTGCCTGCTGCTCGGTTTTCCGACCGCCTATTTCATGGCGACGCGGCCGCCGGCGCAGCGCAATTGGTGGGTGCTTCTGATCACCATCCCATTCTGGTCGAACCTTCTGGTCCGCACGCTGGCGATCATGTTCATCATCCGTGACGAGGGCCTGATCAACAACGCGCTGATCGGGCTGGGGGTGATCGATAAGCCGATCACCATGCTCTACACCAACTTCGCCATCCAGCTCGGCCTGCTCTACGCGTTCCTGCCGTTCATGGTGCTGCCGCTCTATTCGAGCCTCGAGAAGCTCGACTTCCGACTTATCGAAGCGGCCTACGATCTTTATGCGACGCGCCGGCAAGTGCTGTGGCGGGTGATCATTCCGCTGTCCAAGCCCGGCATCATCGCCGGATGCCTGCTCGTCTTCATCCCGGCCCTCGGCGCCTATGTGACGCCACTCATCCTCGGCGGCGGCATCCACCTGATGATCGGCGACCTGATCGCCCAGCAATTCGGCTCGGGGCGCAACTGGCCGCTCGGCTGCGCGCAGGCGCTGATCCTGATGGCCGCCGTGCTGGTTGCGCTTTACTTCTATGTCCGCAACACGTCGGGCAAGGTGCAGCATGGCTGAGCCCCGCGTCATGGATATCAAGGACCAGCCGGGGTTCCGATCGATCGCCATCATCTGCCTGCTGGTGCTCTATGTGCCGGTGCTTATCCTGATGATCTTCTCGCTGAACAGCGGCTCACTGGTCACGCATTGGGAAGGCGTCACGCTCGGCTGGTACGGCAGCGCCCTCCTCAACGAGGAATTCCATGCCGCGGCCAAGAACACGCTGATCATCTCGGTGACCGCGACGATCGTCTCGACGATCTGCGCGACGCTGGCGGCGATCGGAATGACCCGGGTGAAGCCGTGGCGTGGGCTGGCGGCGGCATTCATGGTTATCAACCTGCCGCTGATGGTGCCCGAGATCATCACGGCGGTTGCGACGCTCTCCTTCTTCGCGCTGATCGCCGGTGCGTTCGGGCTGAATTTCGGCATCGGCAATCTGATCCTCGCCCACACCGTGTTCTGCATCCCCTTCGCCTATATGCCGATCCGGGCGCGGCTGGAGGACATGGACCTGACGCTGGAATATGCCGCAGCCGATCTTTACGCGACGCCTTGGAACGCCTTCAGGCGCATTACGCTGCCGCTCTTGGTTCCCGGCGTTATGTCGGGCGCTGCGCTCGCCTTCATCGTCTCCTTCGACGATTTTACCATCACGCAGCTCGTCGCAGGTCCCGGCCAGACGACACTGCCCCTCTATATCTGGAACCAGATCCGGCGGCCGATGACGCCCGAGATCAACGCCATCTCCACCATCCTGCTTATGGTGTCGATCCTGTTCGTCTCGGTCTCTTTCCTGATTGCGCGCCGACGCGCCAAATGAGCTCCAACACACAACAATGGGAAGGCAAGGAGAACATAAAATGTCTGGAAAACTGATGGCGGCCGTTTCCGCGGCAGTGCTTTTATGGGCAGTGCCGGCGCTCGCCGACGGCGAACTGCACATCTACAATTGGGGTGACTACACCAATCCGAAGCTGATCGAGAAGTTCGAGAAGCAGTACAACATCAAGGTGACGCTGGACGATTACGACTCCAACGAAACCATGCTGTCCAAGGTGCGCGCCGGCAATTCCGGCTACGACATCGTGGTGCCATCGGACTACACCGTGAAGATCATGATCGAAGAGGGCCTGCTCGAAAAGACCGAGCCCAACGCGATGCCGAACGGCAAGAACCTCGACCCGCGCTTTGTCGACATCTACTGGGACAAGGGGCGCCACTACACCGCGCCGTGGCAGTTCGGCACGACAACGTTCTCGGTCAATACCGACAAGTTCAAGGGCGACATCGACACGTTGGCCATCCTGTTCAACCCGCCGGATGAGCTCAAGGGCCAGATCAACGTCCTCGACGACGTCAACACCGTCATGCATGCGGCGGAGCGTTATGCCGGCGTGCCCCGCTGCGGCGCCGACAAGGCCAATCTGAAGAAGGTCAACGACATCCTGGTGGCTGCCAAGCCGTCGTGGAAGACGTTCAGCTACGACACCATCACCAAGATCACCTCGGGCGACGTGATCGTCACCGAGCAATGGAATGGCGCGGCCTATCGTTCGCGCCAGAAGATCCCGGCAATCAAATATGCCTATCCGAAGGAAGGCATCGAAGGCTGGATGGACAATGTCGCGGTGCTGAAGGGCGCCAAGAACCTGGAGAACGCCAAGCTATTCCAGGACTTCGTCATGGCGCCTGAGAACGCGGCGCTGATCTCGGACTTCGCCGGCTACGACAACGGCATTGCCGGCAGCCACAAATTCCTGCCGCCGGAGTTCGCCAACTCACCGGAACTTAATCCGCCGGCCGGCGCCCCGACGCCGGAATTCGTGCCGCCATGCCCGCCGGAAGTGGTGGAGATCTACAACAAGATCTGGACCAACCTGCGCAAGTAATTTTGCAGGTGGGCATGAAAGGAGGGGAGGCTCCGGCCTCCCTTTCTTGTGACTGTGCATGTCGTTCGCCCAAACCGGCGCACGCACTTTGGGTGACATGCATCGAGGAGGAAATCTTGTCGTCTTACCGCAACTCCGATCCGCGGCCGCCGATCATGCAGGGCTCGCCGCCCAGGCTGGTGCCGCCGAAGCTCGACTGGGACAGGCCGCCATGGAACCGCTGGGCCTTCCAGCACATCCGCGAATTTCTGCCGACGGTCGAGGTGTGGCGCGGCAGCGGCCACCGCCGTCGCCTGGAGCGCGCGGAGGTGGACCTCGACGAATTGCCGGTGGTCGATAGCAACGGAGCGCCGACGACGCTCGCCGGCCTGCTCGACGAGACCTATGCCGACGGCTTCCTGGTGCTGAAGGACGGCAAGGTCGCCTATGAGCGCTATTTCAACGGCATGGACGAGCGCACGCTGCACCTGTCGCAGTCGATGGCGAAGTCGGTCACCGGGTCGGTGTGCGGTATCCTCGTCGGGCGCGGTTTGATCGATCCGGCAAAGCTCGTCACCGACTATCTTCCGGAACTCGGTGAGACCGGCTGGGCCGGCGCCACCGTGCAGCATGTGCTCGACATGACGACGGGCGTACGCTTTTCCGAGGAATATACCGATCGCTATTCCGAGATCGGCCAGGTCGATGTCGCAACCGGCTGGAAGCCGATCCCACCGGGCAGCGATCCGGACTTTTCGTGGCCCTCGCACATGTACGAGCTGATCCTGCGGCTGAAGGACCGAGTGCGCCCGCATGGCGAGGCGTTCGAGTACCGCTCGATCGAGACCGACGTGCTCGCCTTCATCATGGAGCGGGTGAGCGGCAAGCGCCTGGCGCAGCTCGTCTCGGAGGAGCTCTGGCAAAAGCTCGGCGCCGACGAGAGCGCCTGCTTCACCGTCGACAGCGCCGGCTATGCGCTGGCCGATGGCGGCTTCAACGCGACGCTGCGCGACTATGGCCGATTCGGGCAATTGATCCTCGACAATGGCGGCGGCGTGATCCCGGCCGACTGGATCGAGGCGACGCGCGGCGGCAGGCATGGGCCGAATTTCAGCCCGAGCCTTCCGGACGGCAGCTACCGAAACCAGTTCTGGATCGAGGATTCACACTCGCGCGCGCTGATGTGCCGGGGCGTGTTCGGCCAGCTGATCCATATCGAATGGGACAACAGAATGGTCGTGGTGAAGCTTTCGACTTATCCGGATTTCACCAACAAAGCCTATTCCGTGGCGACGCTGAAGGCCGTCCATGCCATAGCCGCGGCGCTGGCCTGAACACCCCCAAACATAGCAACCGCGAGAGCATCATGACCGGCAAAACCGCGTTCGAGACCCAGTATGGCTTTGCCCGCAAGGATGTGCGGCTTGAGACCTGGCGGCTTTCGCCGTTCAACCGATGGTCGTTCCAGAATGTCGGCGAACTGGTGCCGAGTGTGCATGTCGCGGCGGCGCCCGGCGGCGAGGGGCAGGCAAAATCGGTCGGCACGTTGCTCGAAGAGAAGGTTTCGTTCGCCGGCGGCAGCGAAACCGTCGGGAGCTTCCTGAAGCGCTCCGATACGGACGGGCTGACGATCCTGAAGGGCGGCAAGCTGGTCGGCGACTGGTCGGCGCCGCATATGCCGTTCGGAGCGCGCCACATCATCTTTTCGATCAGCAAGTCGGTGACCGCCATTCTTGCCGGCATATTACAAGGCGAGGGGCTGTTCGATCCCAATGCACCCGTGACGCACTACATCCCGGAGGCCAAGAGCTCGGCCTATAGCGATGCGAGCGTGCGCAACGTGCTCGACATGACGGTCAGCCTCGATTTCGAGGAAGCCTATCTCGATCCGCAAAGCGCGTTTGCCCGTTATCGCCGTTCGACCTTGTGGAATCCGGGCGGCGGGTCGGAAAGCCTCGCGGCATTCCTGCTGACGCTGCAGCGTCTCGCCGAGCCGCACGGGCAGACTTATCGCTACCGCTCGCCCAATTCGGACATGCTGGGCATCCTGGTGGAGCGGGCATCGGGCAAGCGTGTCAGCCAATTGCTCAGCGAAAAGCTTTGGCTGCCGCTGGGCGCCGCAAGCGAAATTTCGGTGACGGTCGACATGGAAGGCACGGCGCGCACCGCCGGCGGCATGTCGATGACGCCACGCGATCTTGCCCGTATCGGCGAGATGATGCGGCAGGGCGGCACGGCCAACGGCCGCCGCATCGTCCCGGAAGCCTGGGTGCGCGACACGGTCGCCACCGGCGGCAGCTTTGAGGCCTGGCAGCGCGGCACGATGGCGTTCCTGTTCCCAAAGGGGCGCTACCGCAACAAATGGTACCAGACCGGCCATGACAGCGGCGCCTTCTGCGGCATCGGTATCCACGGCCAGTGGCTTTACGTCAATCCGAAGACGGAAGTGGTCATCGCCAAGATGTCGTCGCAGCCGGAACCTGTCGATGATCGGCTCGACCTCGACCTCGTCAGCTTCTTCGAGGCGCTGAGCACGATGGTCTGAACCGTTCGGCGGGTCGCATTCATAGCTGTTTCCTGTGGACCTCCAGGGGTAGTTGAAAACGGCGTGGTTGGCGCGGCCGGCATCCCGGCCTATGGTCGCCGCTCTTTTCGACAGGAACGAGCATGGCATCGGACATCAAGCGCATCGCAGCAATCATCGCGGCCGAGATCGGCGCACGGCCGGAACAGGCCGCGGCGGCGATCGGGCTGCTCGACGAGGGCGCCACGGTGCCTTTCGTGGCGCGTTACCGCAAGGAAGTCACCGGCGGGCTCGACGACACGCAGTTGCGCGATCTTTCCGAGCGGCTCGCCTATCTGCGCGAGCTCGACGCGCGGCGCGAGACGATCGTCAGCTCCATCCGCGAGCAGGGCAAGCTGACCGAGGAGTTGGAGGCCAAGATCGCAGCGGCCGCCACCAAGGCCGAGCTTGAGGATATCTACCTGCCCTACAAGCCGAAGCGGCGCACCAAGGCCGAGATCGCCAGGGAACGCGGGCTCGGGCCGCTCGCCGAAGCCATCCTCGCCGACCGCTCCAAAATTCCGGCCGAGCTTGCGCTCGCCTATGTCACGGAAGAGGTGGCCGACGCCAAGGCGGCGCTTGAAGGCGCGCGCGACATCCTGTCCGAGCAGTTCGCCGAGAATGCCGATCTGGTCGGCAAGCTGCGCGCCTATATGAAGGAACGCGCCTTCCTGCGCGCAAAAGTCGTCGACGGAAAGCAGGAGGCCGGCGCGAAATTTTCCGACTATTTCGACCATGTCGAGCGCTGGTCGGGCGTGCCCAGCCACCGTGCGCTCGCCATGCTGCGTGGCCGCAACGACGAGGTGCTGTCGCTCGACATCGAGGTCGATGCCGACGACGCCTCGCCGGTGAAACCGGTCGAGCGCATGATCGCCAATGCCTATGCCATCGGCGGCACGCTGCCCGGTGACAAATGGCTGATGGAGGTCGCCGGCTGGACGTGGCGGATAAAACTGTCGCTGCATCTGACGCTCGACCTGATGCGCGACTTGCGTGAACGGGCCGAGGAAGAGGCGATCCACGTCTTCGCCCGCAATCTCAAGGACCTGCTGCTCGCCGCTCCCGCCGGCTCGCGGCCTACGATGGGTCTCGACCCCGGCATCCGCACCGGCGTCAAGGTGGCGGTGGTCGACGGCACCGGCAAGCTTGTGGCGACCACGACGGTCTATCCCTTCCCGCCGAGGAACGACATTCGCGGCACGCAGGCCGAGCTTGCGGCGCTCATCCGCCAGCACAAGGTCGAGCTGATCTCGATCGGCAACGGCACTGGCAGCCGTGAGACAGAGAAGCTTGTTGCCGACATGCTGTCGGACCTGCCGGCTGGCGCCGGGCCGAAGCCGCTCAAGGT
>NZ_RZSA01000304.1:0-6556 GCF_003998075.1 Mesorhizobium sp. M2A.F.Ca.ET.037.01.1.1
AGCCTGCACGGCGTGCTCGTGACCGGGCTGATCGTGGCAAACCATATGCCGATCCCGTTGGCGGTTTTGATCGTGCTCGCGCTGGGCGCCCTCATCGGCGTCGTCAACGGCCTGATCGTCACCAAGCTCAAGGTCAATTCGGTGATCGCCACGCTCGGCGTCGGCACCGTGCTGGTCGGCCTCTCCTTTGCCTATTCGGCCGGCGTGCCGATCGTCTCCGGCGTGCCGGAAGCCTTCCTGCAACTGGCGCTGGGGCGCTGGCTGTTCGGCATCCCCAACCCGATCATCTTCATGGCGCTGGTGTTCGGCGGCCTGTGGTTGCTGGTCGAGCGCACCGCGATCGGCCAGGAGATCCAGGCGGTCGGCGGCAACCCCGCCGCGGCCCGGCTCGCCGGCATCAATGTCGACCGCATCAAGATCCTCGGCTTCGTGCTTTCGGGCATGTGCGCGGCGCTTACCGGAACCTTGCTGGCCGCCAGGCTTGGCAGCGGCACGACCAATGCCGCCGATTCCTATCTGCTGACCGCCTTCGCCGCCGTCTTCCTCGGGTCGGCCACGCTGCGCGACGGCGAGTTCCACATATTGGGCACCTTCATCGGCGCGCTCATCATCGTGCTCGGCTTCAACGGGCTCAACATCTTCGGCGCGCCGACCTTCTCGCAATTCGTGTTCCAGGGCGCCATCCTGATCGTCGCGGTCGGGCTCGCCAGCCTTGGCCGCTCGCTTGCCGAAAGCTGAATTGGAGGAGAATGCCGATGACCGTTCCGCAATCCGCGACATGGCAAGTCTTTGTGCTGGAATATGCGCGCTCCAAGGAACAGCCCTGGGTCGATCTCATCAGCGGCATGTACAATGACGGCGTGGTCGACCTGCCCTTCTCCTTCGTGCTCGCGCGCAACGGCGAACGCAACGTGCTGATCGATACCGGCTTCATGCAGGACGACCACAGCTTCTCGCAGAAGTTCGGCATCCCGACATGGATCTCGCCGGTGCGGATGCTGGCGGCGCTCGACATCCCGCCCGATCAGATCAGCGACATCGTGGTCACCCATGCGCATTTCGACCATATGGGTTCGATCGCCGAATTCCCGCGCGCGCATATCCACATCCAGAAGAGCGAACTGCTTTCCTGGTACGAGGCGATCGCGCTGCCGAAACGCTTCGCGCATCTGACCGCCATCATCGATCCCGACAATTTGCGCACCGCCCTCGAAGCCTCGATCGAGCATCGCGTGACGCTCATCGACGGCGACAAGGACAACATCTTCCCCGGCATCCATGCGCGGCTCGGCAGCGGCCACACGATCGGCCAGCAATTCGTGCTCGTCGACACCCACGCCGGTCGCCGGGTCATCTCCGGTGATTGCGTCTATTCGCGCCGCCAGTTCACCGGGCACAATCACGACGGGGTCTATGTCCCGCTCAACAATGCGGTGGGCAGCGTCTGGGAGCAGCTGAAGACCATCGACAAGATGAATGACGAGCTTGGCGGCGACCTGTCGAAGCTCGTCGTGCTGCATGATGTCGAGCGCTGGAAGGACCATCCGGTCGTCAAGGAGGTCGAGGGCTTCAAGATCGTCCGGCTCACCTGATCACGGGAGACCGTCGCGAGATCATGCTGGAGCGTAGGTCAACCTGATCACATCCTCGCCGATCCGGTCATGCGCCATCAGGCGAAGCGGCGGCCGGGGTCCGGCGAAATAAGGCTTGCCGCGGCCGAGCACGACCGGGTGCAGGTAGATCCGATACTCATCGATCAAGCCCAGTTCGGTGAGGCTTCGCGCCAAGTCCGGGCCGGCGACTTCGATCTCGCCGTCGTACTCGGCCTTCAGCTTGCGCATCTCGCCCTCAAGGTCATCCCCGACGAGGCTGGCGTTGGGGCCGACCGACTGCAACGAGCGCGAGACGACCCATTTCGGCTGGCGCCGCCACGCCGCCGCGTAGGCAAGGCGATCGGCATCCCATTCAGGATGCTCCTCGTCCCAGTAGCGCATGACCTCATACATGCGGCGACCGTAGATGCTGCCCGACTGCCGCTCGGCCTCCTCGATGAAGTGGCGGAAGAGCGTGGGGCTTGGCCCGAACGCCGTGTGATCGACATAGCCGTCCAGCGACTGGTTCATTCCGAAGACGAGCTTGGCCATTGCCTGTTCCTCACATGGCATTCGCGCGATCCGATTGCGTTGTGCAATCGGTTCAGGCTAGGCCAACTGATTTTATTTTGCAATTGGTTGGTGCTGCATGAACGCGCCCCGGCAAGGCGAAACTCAAGCGACCACCGCCAAGCCCGGTGAGGCGCGCAAGCGGGCTATGTCGCGCGCCGGCGGTTCGCCAAAATGACGGCGATATTCGCGGCTGAACTGCGACGGGCTTTCGTACCCCACGCGGAAGGCGGCGGTCGTCGCATCGATGTCCTGGACCAGCATCAGGCTGCGCGCGTCCTGCAGCCTGAGCTGTTTTTGGAATTGCAGCGGCGTCATCGCCGTCACCGCGCGAAAATGCTCGTGCAGGCTCGACTCATGCCCACCTCCGCGGCAAGCTGCTCGATGCTGAATCGCTCCCGGAAGTTCTGCCCGATCCAGGCGATGGCGCGGCCGACCTGAGCCACCCGACCCTGGCTGGAGGTGATGTGGCGCATCCTGGCGCCGTCCGGGCCGGCAAGCAGGCGATAGAGAATTTCCTGCTCGGCAAGCGGGGCAGCGCCGCCGGATCGTCGAGCAGGCGCAGCAGGCGCAGGACCACCAGCATGACGCTCCCCAGGGCGGCTAGATCCGAGCGCCGCCTGTGGCGTCGATGGACTGCCCCGTCGTCCACCGCGCGTCGTTTGACGCGACGAAGGTGATCACGTCTGCCACGTCGGCGGGCTGGCCGACACGTGAAAACACCGACAATGCTTCCGCGCCCGCACGGGCATCCGTCGCAAGCCAGTCCGCGTTCATGTCGGTGTCGGTGACGCCGGGCATGACCGAATTGACGGTTATGCCGCGGCTTGCGAAATCGGGAGCGAGCGCCAGCGTCAGTGTTTCGAGAGCTCCCTTTGACGCCGCATAGGCGGGGTGGGTCGGCGCTGCGATGCGCGTGAAGCCGGTGGAAATGTTGATGATGCGTCCGTCGTCCCGGATGTCATTGGCCAGCGCCTGGATCAGGAAGAACGGCGCCTTGAAGTTGATGGTCATGAGGTCATCGAATGTGGTCTCGCTGGTCTGCGCCAACGGCGTTGCCACCGCGATGCCCGCATTGTTGACGAGGATGTCGAGGCCGGCTTTGCCAGTCGCGGCCAGCGCCGCGGCCCTAAACTCTCCGGCAATGCTGTCGGCAGCCGCCTTGGCGTCGCGCAAATCCGCGCCGATGGCGACAGCTCGCGTCCCCAGTGCCTCGATATCCCGCACCGTAGCGTCCGCGGCTTCCTTGTTGCTGGCGTAGTGCACGCCGATGAGCGCAGCGCCTTCCCTGGCGAAGGCGAGCGCCACTGCTCGCCCGATACCGCGCGACCTGCCGGTTACGAGTGCGACCTTGTTCGAGAGGCGTCCGGACATTTGCAACTCCGTTGCGATTTTTAATAGCGATCGATATATTAATCCCGGTCGATGGTTGTCAACAGATTTTATAGGGATCGATATATAAATGACCGAGCCTCCAAAAAAACGGGGCAGGCCGAGGACCCTGGATCGTAATGTCGGGCTTGATGTCGCGGCGCGGCTGTTCTGGGAACACGGCTATGAAGGAACATCGATCGCCGACTTGACGGCGGCCATGGGCGTGACCCCGCCGTCGCTCTATGCGACGTTCGGCTCCAAGGAGGAGCTGTACAGGCAGGCGCTCGACCGTGCCACCGAGCGGGAGAGCAAGGCCCGGATGGACGCGCTACGGAGCGATATGAGCGCTTATGAGGCTTTGTCCTTCTACCTGCACGACGTCGCGACCGGCATCTCGCGTCCCGACGATCCGCGCGGATGCATCGTCTCGACAGCGGTTGTTCAATGCGCGGCGGAAAACGAGACGGTGGCGAAATCCGTAACCGCAAGGCGCGAGGCTGCCATCAAAGCCATACGCGAACGTTTCGACAGGGCGGTCGTCGAAGGGGAACTTGCCACCGGCACCGACACGGATTCGCTTGCACGCTTCTACGGAGCTTTCGTGCAAGGAATGTCGGTGCAAGCCTGTGACGGCGCCTGTACCGAAAGGTTGAGACGTCTGGTCGATATCGCGCTTTCAGCCTGGCCGGGAAGCCGTGGTGAAAGAAAGGTCCCCCATGCCCCATGACCCCGTCGTCGAACAGTCCGCTCTGAGCACGTTGCCCACTTTCCGCCTGCTCGACGTGCGCGATCAGGCTGCCTTCTCCTTGGGCCACGCGCCCAATGCCGTCCGCGTTCCGATCGAGGTGTGGGAGGCTGCAGCAAAAGCCGGAGAGACGTCGTTCGAGAACGTCGCTTATTGGGAGCGCGCCATTGGCGAACTCGGTGTCGATGGGGAAGTGCCGGCCATCGTCTATGATGACGGGCGAATGACCGAGGCCGCGCGGGTCTGGTTCATCTTGCAGTATTTCGGAGCGAAGGCGTTCATCCTGAACGGTGGATGGCCGGCGGTCGAACGACACGACGACCTGCCGGGGGCGGCCCAGGCAGCCGGCGCCTCGGCTGTCTTTCGAGCCAGGCCCGGCGCGGGTCCTGTCGGTCTCGTCGATCGGCAGACCTTGAAGGCTGAACTCGACGGTGATGTGCGCATCTTCGATGCCCGCACCGCTGGTGAATACACAGGCGAAGACCTGCGCCGCAATGCGCGCGGCGGCCATCTGCCCGGCGCAAGGCTGCTGCCGCACGCGAACCTGCTTGACGGCTCGCGCCTGATGCCGGCGGCGGAATTGCACGATCTTCTCGCGCAGGCTGGTTTCCAATCCGGCGACCATATTGTCACCCATTGCGACGGCGGCGGCCGCGCCGCTCTCGCTGCCGCCGCAGCGGCCCGGGCCGGCTATCGCGATGTTCGCGCCTATTACCTCAGCTTCGCCGATTGGGCGAAGGATGAAAGCTGCGCGATCATTCGCGATTGAGCGAGCGTGGTCCCGGCGGCTACCAGCGGTAAATTTCGGCGATGGCAGCGGAAATGGCGCGCCCGAAGAGATTCGAACTCCTGACCCCCAGATTCGTAGTCTGGTGCTCTATCCAGCTGAGCTACGGGCGCGCAACAGGCCGTGTGTGACACAAGCCTCGCGTTCCGGTCGAGACGGCCGGCCGCGATGTGGAGTGTTCCCTAACGACTGAATTTGAGAATTGCAAGCCGATCCGGCAAAAGTTTTGTCGCAGGCGGTTCCCCGATGTGGAGGTGTGCCGAGATTCAGGTCAGGCCGAGACGAAAATGGTGGATTCCGAGAACCGGAGCGGAGCGTACTTAAAGTACGTGAGCACCGGAAGCGCAGGAAGCTGTCATTTGCAGGCCGGCATCACCTGAATATCGGTACACCTCAAGCGGGGCGGCGCAAGCCGTTGCGCGCTTGGTCGAGCCGGACCGGCTGGTCGGGGATGGTGACGGCGAAGACGGTGCGGCCGCCGATCGATTCGACAAGCTCGACCGAGCCGCCATGGGCGCGGATCAATTCGTGCGCGATCGCCAGGCCGAGGCCGGTGCCGCCGCTGCGCGCCGAGCCCCGGAAGGCGGCGAACAGGTTCTCGCGCGCCTTGGGGGGCAGGCCGGGGCCGGTGTCGGTGACGGTGATGCGGCTGACGCTGCCGTGACGCTCGGCCGCCACCGCCAGCCGGCGCACAACCGTCCTCTCCGTATCGGCGGCCATCGCCTGAATGGAGTTGCGGCACAGATTGGTGAGCACGCGGAAGAGATGGTCGGAATCGGCGTCCACCTCGAAGGCATGCTCGACGGCGTTGATGAACTCGATGCCTGTCTCGATGTCGAGCAGGCCGTGCACGTCGTCGACCAACTGGCGCAACCTGAGGCGTCGGCGTGACGGCGCCGGCTCCTGCGTGCGGCCATAGGCGAGCACGCCCTCCGAATAGGCAACGGCGCGGTCGAGCGCGCGCACAAGTTTCGGCGCGAAGGATTGCACAGTCGGATCCTTCACCTGGCGCAGGCGGTCGGACATCAGCTGCGCGGAAGCCAGGATGTTGCGCATGTCGTGATTGATCTTGGAGACGGCGAGGCCGAGGTCGGCGAGATGCTTCTGTTCGGAAAGCATCTTCTGCAGCCGGTCCTGCATCTGCGCCAGCTCGCGCTCGGCCACGCCGATCTCGTCGGCGCGCTCGGTCGGACAGATTATGCGCCCGGGATCGTCTGGCGCCTCGGAGAAGGACAGGATCGAGCGCGTCATGGTGCGGATCGGCCCGATCATGATCAGGTCGATCGCCGCATAGACGAGCATTGCGGTGAACAGCGAGATGAGCAGCGAGACGACGGCGACATTGCGCGAGTATCTGAGCATAGCGTCGCGCAGACGGTAATCCGGCATGATCAGCTCGAATTCCTTGTCGCTGTCGCCGACCGGGCCGAAGACGCGCAGCATGCGCTTGCCGCCGAAGAACAAAGTGTCGAGCGCGCCGGTCATGCC
>NZ_RZSA01000305.1:0-6515 GCF_003998075.1 Mesorhizobium sp. M2A.F.Ca.ET.037.01.1.1
AGGCGCGCGCCGTGCCGAGCACCGCGTGGAAGCGATCGTGCCGGGCCTCGACGTCTTCCAGCCGCTGGCCGCGCGTCTCGAGGAAGAAGCGCGCCTGGCCGCGCGTCGCGTGATGCGCGATCAACAGCTCGTAGTCGGTCTCGCGCGTCACGAAGACCGCGCGGGGACGGTTCGCGGCCATGGCTCGCTCCTCACCGGCCTTCGATCACCGCCGGGGCCTTGCGGAATTCGCCGAGCACGGTGGCGAGCAGGTCGGGCGTGACGTTGACATGCTCGATCTTGTCCAGCTTGCCGGCGAGCTGCTGGGCGGCAAGGCCGAGCAGGATCGCGGGCGGCAGGTCGCGGTAGATGGCGATATGCTGCCATTCGGCTTCCGCCTTGGCGCCCTCGATGGCGCGGATCCGCTCGGCCTCGGCGCCAGCTTCGATCTGCTGCGCCTCGGCCGCGCCGGTGGCGCGGTTGCGGGCGTTCTCGGCCTCTTCGGCGATGAGCAGCTTCTCGCGCCGCGCCAGCTCGGTCTTGTTCGCCAGCTCGTTCTCGGCGATGGCGCGCTCCTTCTCCACGGCAAGCGCCCGGCGCTGGAAGGTCGCCTCGTCGGCCTTCTGCTGCAGCGCCTCGAAGGTCGGCGTCTGCAGCGCCCGCTCGAGCTCGCTTGTCGGTGTCAAATTGGTGAGCCTGACCGCGACGGCGGCGACACCGATGTCGGTCAGCGCGGGATCGGCGGCGACCAGCGCCTGCAGCCGCTCGCGCAAGGGCGCCGGGCCGCCGTCGAGCAGCGCGCGCACCGGCGCCTGGCCGAGATATTGCTGCACCGCCTGGTTGGCGATGCCGGCGATGCGGGCCTGGATCTTCTCGATCGGTTCGCCGCGCAGCTTGCCGGTCCTGAGATCGATGCTGAAATCGACGCGTTCGGCGAGCCGCGCCGGATCGACCACATGCCAGCCGATCGTGCCCTGCACGGCGACGGTCTGGAAATCCTGGCTGCGGCCCTTGACGAAGAGCGTCATCTCGCGGTCGTCCATCGGCAGCTCGGCGATGCTGGCGGTCTCGGGCACGAACCAGAAGACCAGGCCGCGGCCGCTCTGCATTTCTCGGCCGTTGCGGTAGCGGATGACGTGGCTGCTTGCCTCGCTGCGAAGCTGGGCAATGAAGCCGAAACTGCGAATGGTGGCCATGATGGTCTCTCCCTCAATCAGCCATGAGACGTTGGAAACGATAGAGCTCGGCCGGGCGGAAAGCAGCGCCCGATTCATAGGCGCCGGTTGCCGCCAGCCAGCCCTTGTCGAGTTGGCGCCGGCGGAAGGCCGGCTTGTTGAGCGACGTGCCCAGGATCGCCTCATGCACGTCCTGCAGCTGCCGCAACGTGAAGAATTCGGGCAGCAGCGCGAAGGCGACATCGGAATAGTCGAGCTTGCCGCGCAGCCTGAGCATCGCCATCGCCAGGATATCGGCATGATCGAAAGCGAGCGTCAGTTTTTCGCCTTCCGGCGCGAGCACATCGACCGGCCCACCAGCCTCGCCGGCCCAGGGCACCTGGATCGTAGCTGGCAGCAGCGTCGGCTTCGCGCCGAGCGCCGCATCGAAGGCCTGCTCGGTGAGCAGCGCCAGATAGGCGACGCTGATGATGCGCATGCGCGGATCGCGCTCCACCGCGCCGAATGTGTAGAGCTGCTCGAGATGCGCCTCGCCCATGCCGGCCTTTTCGCGCAGCACGCGCGCGACGGCCGCGTCGAGGGATTCGTCGATGCCGACAAAGCCGCCCGGCAGCGCCCAGCGCCCCGCATGCGGAAGCTGGTCGCGCTTGACCAGCAGCACGGCCGGCCGGCCGGCGCGGATACCGAGCAGCACAAGGTCGACCGCCACCGACGGCCGCTGGAAGGCGCTTGGGTCGTAGTCCTTGAGGAAATCGGTCTCGTTCATCGAGCGCTCCACTAATATGCAAGACACATATATCTGTTATGAATATATGTCAACGATGAGTTGTGAGGTCGATGACGGAGCGCCGTCTTGGCACTGGTGATGAGGCTTTCATGCAGGGCGACAGATGGCTTCCCGAGCGGGCCGAATAGTGCATTATCCGTGATATCGATCGCGCCAGACATTCATTGCTTTCTACCGTAGTCGAGCCGCCAAGTGTCTCAGCAGGAGCAGTGCCGTGCCCAGCCGCTGGACCATCCTTGCCGTTCTGTTCGTCGCCCGCGCCGCGATAGCGGTGCAATTCCAGAGCATCGCGGCCATTGCGCCGGAACTGGGCAAGGCGCTCGACGCAAACCTCGCCGACATCGGCGTGCTCATCGGTCTGTACTTCGCCCCGGGCGTTGCGCTGGCGCTTCCCGGCGGCGCGATCGGCAGGCGCTTCGGCGACAAGGCAAGCGTGCTCGCCGGCCTGGCGATGATGCTGGCCGGCGAGATGCTGCTTTTCACCTCAACCTCATGGAGCGTGCAGATCGCGGCACGGTTGATCTCCGGGGTCGGAGGCGTGCTGCTGAACGTGCTGATGACCAAGATGGTCGTCGACTGGTTCACGGGCCGGCGGATCGCCACGGCGATGGCGATCTTCATCAACTCTTGGCCGCTGGGCATCGCCCTCACGCTCGCCGGGCTGCCGCTGATACGGGCGGAATTCGGCATAGCGGGGACGCAGATTGCCGTGATGGCGCTCATCGTCGCGGCGCTTGCGCTGGTGGGATTCCTGTACCAGCCACCCGGACCCGCCGCCGCTCCGGCTTCAGCGGAAGGCTCGCGGCTCGCGAAGCCTGCTGTCTGGGCCGTGCTGCTGGCGGGTTTGATCTGGGCCTTCTACAATGTCGGCTTCGCCATGATCTTCAGTTTCGCGCCGTCGATGCTGGTCGAGCGCGGCTGGTCGACCGCCGCCGCCGGTTCGGCCGTCAGCATCGTGCTGTGGCTCGCGGCTCTTTCGGTTCCGCTCGGAGGCTACCTCGCGGACCAGAGCAGGAGCCGCAACGCCATGCTGGCGACAAGCTGTCTCGCTTTCGCGGCCTTGGTCCTCTTGCTATGGCGCTGTTCAGCGGTGCTGCCCACCATGGTTGTGCTCGGCCTGGTCTGCGGGCTGCCGGCCGGAGCGATCATGAGCCTGCCGGCGCGGGTGCTGGCGCCGGCGACACGGGCGCTGGGAATGGGGCTCTTCTACACGGTCTACTACGCCACGATGCTGATCGCGCCTTGGTTCGGCGGCAAGCTTTCGCTTTGGACGGGCAGCGCCGGCGCGGCGCTCGGCCTCGGCTCGGCGGCTCTTCTAGCCTGCCCGGTCCTTTTGTGGGAGTTCGAACGCCGGCTGCCCGTGCAGGCCCGAACGGCCCCGCAGGCGGGCTGAGGCCCTTGCGGACTTTCCGCTGTCGAGACGAGGGATGGGCGCCGCCCGAAAACGCAAGCCTCGATCGGATCAAGGCGCGGGGGTCATTGGGTCGGAGCTGGGCGGCGACGCCACGGTTTGCGCCACGACCGGCGCGCAGCTGTCGCCGACCACCAGTGAAGGCTGGAAGACGACGTTGCGCGGTTCGGCAGGACCGCCACGCCTGATCTGATCGACGAGAAGCCGGACCGCCTCGTTGGTCATGTCGACAAGCGGATGCTCGGTGCGCGTCAAGCGCGGACGCAAGCCTCCGATGCCAGGGATGGTATCGGTGGAAGCGATGGAGATGTCGCCCGGACAGCGCAGCCCGAGATCCGCCACTGCCCGCATCACGCCGAGCGCCATCAGACCGCTCGCGACATAGAGCGCCGTTGGCCGCGCCGGCTGTTCCAACAGGCTGCGCGCCACCGAATAGGCGGCATCCTCGCGGAACTCACCCGAGCGTATATAGCGCGATTCAAGCGTCAGGCCTCGCGACCGCATGGCCGCCAGCATCCCGTCGAGGCGGCCACGCCCGGTGGTGACATGCAGCGGGCCGGTGACCGTGCCGAGGCGGGTATGGCCGAGATCGAGCAGATATTCCGTCGCCTGCCTGCCGGCCGATATGTTGTCGATCGTCACCGTGTCCGACCTGTCATCGGCGACGGTACGGCCGAACAGCACGGTTGGGATCGGTTTGCCGTCGGGATCGTTCTGCAGATGCTCCGTCGAGTCGCCGACCGGGACCAGGATCACCCCGTCGCAGGAGAGTGTTCGCACGCGGGCGAGGATGCGACGCTCGACCTCCGGCTTCTCGTCGCTGTTGAAGATCAGCAGCGAGTAGCCCCAGGCGGCGACCGCCGCTTCCGCCGCCCATACGACACGCGAGAAGAAGGGGTTGGCGAGATCGGCCACGACCAGGGCGATCAACTGGCTGCGCCCGCGCTTCAGGTTCCGCGCAGCGAGCGAGGGCGCATAGCTGAGGTCACGGACGGCGGCCAGGACGCGGGCCCGCAATTCCGGGCTCACATAGGCGGAATCGTTAATCACCGCCGACACCGTTGCCGTCGATACCTCTGCCTTGCGAGCGACGTCCTTGATGGTGGCCATAGCGAACCCAGCTAATCGATTAGTTGAGTTTTGGTCGCCAAAATGGCCTTTGTCTAGGCTAAATCCCCGAAAATTTGCCTTGATTGCCGTTGTTATCCGCATAATCTAGCGAAACGGTTCGGCGAGGTAGGCGCCGCAACGTCAAAAGGAGGAGATCATGAAGTGGATAGTCATTGGGGCTGCGTTGGCGGCCGCGGCCGCAGCGTTTCCCGCTCGGGCGGACACGCCGCTGGTCGGCATCGTCTCGATCTCGGCGACGGAAGCGAACAACGCCCGCTATATCGTCGGCGCCAAGGCCGCCGCCAAGGAGATCGGCTGGGACGTTTCGGTCATCGATGCGGCGGGTAGCGCCGACCAGGCCAATGCCGCGATCCAGAATTTCGCGCAGCGCGGCTCGGCGGCCATCGTCGACATGGTGTTTCCCTATTCCTCGATCGGGGCCGGGCTGCAGGCAGCCAAGTCGGCCAATATCCCGGTCGTGACCTGGGGCGGCGGGCTGGGAAGCTCGGTCGCCGCCACCAATGGCTCGGGCGGGCCGATGGTGGTGCCGGTCAATGAGCTGATGCTGAAGACGATGGGCGGCAAGGGCTCCATCCTGGCGCTGACCTATCACACAGGTGAGGTCTGCCGAAACCGCGAGGTCGAGCTCGACAAGGCGCTTGCGGCCAATCCCGACATCAAGGTCACCAAGAACGAGGTGCGCATCCCCGGCTATTTCGAGGATGGCGCGCAATATGCCAACGCCTGGCTGGCCTCGCATCCGGCAGGCCAGGAGAATCTCGCCATCTGGGGCTGCTGGGACGATCCGGCGATCGGCGCCATCGGCTCGCTCAGGGCGCAGGGCCGCGACGACGTCAAGGTCTACGGCGTCAACGGCAACGCGCAGGCGCTGGAGAACATCAAGAACGGCTTCATGACCGCGACCGCCTGGCAGGACAGCTATACAGAAGGCTACAATATGATCAAACTGCTGCCGGAGATCCGCAAGGCCGGCGCGGACTGGACGCCGAAGGCGGTGGAGGTGCCCGCGGTGCTCGTCACCAAGGACACTATCGACGACTTCATCGCCAAGCATCCGGACGCCATGAAATAGGAACCTCAACGCTTCACCCATGAACCCAGTCCCGACAGCGATGGCGGCGCCGCCGGCGGTGCCGTTCGTGGCGGCGAATGCGATCAGCAAATCCTACGGAGGAGCGCAGGCGCTGCGCGGCGCGTCGCTCTCCGTGCTGCCCGGCGAAGTGCATGGGCTGGTCGGCGCCAACGGCGCCGGCAAGTCGACATTGATCCGCATCCTGGCCGGCGTGACCCAGCCGGACACGGGCGAGATCGCCATCGAGGGCAGGCCGGTGGCGATCGTGTCGCCGCACGCGGCGAGCGGGCTCGGCATGAGCTTCATACATCAGGAGCTCGCCTTCGTGCCTGACATGACGGTGCTAGAGAACATCATGCTCGGCCTGCCCAAGAAAACGACGCGGCTCGGCCTGGTCGACTGGAGCGCGATCCAGCGGGACGTCGCGCCGATCATCGAGCGCGTCGGCATAACCGCGCCGCTCGATGCCGCGGCCAAGAGCCTGTCGACGGCCGAGAACTGGCTGATCAGCATCGCCCGGGCGCTGGTGTGGAAGGCGCGCCTCATCGTCATGGACGAGCCGACCGCTTCGCTCTCGGCAGGCGAGTGCCGCAAGCTCTTCTCCATCATCCGGGGGCTTTCGGCGGCGGGCGTGGCGGTGCTCTACGTCTCGCACCGGCTGGACGAAATCCTCGATCTGTGCAGCCGCGTCACCGTTTTCCGCGATGGCCGGTCTGTTGCGGTCCTCGACGGCTCCGGACTGACCCGGCGCCGGCTGGTCCAGGAGATCGTCGGCGGGGCGGTCGAACAGCTGCCCAAGTCGCGCGAGGCGACGGGCGGCGAGATCGTGCTGTCGGTGCGGGGCCTGCGCCGCCTGCCGCGCGTGGAGGAAGCAAGCTTCGACCTCCGCCGCGGCGAGGTGCTCGGGCTCGCCGGCCTTGTCGGCGCCGGGCGCAGCGAGCTCGCGCGACTGCTCTACGG
>NZ_RZSA01000306.1:0-6513 GCF_003998075.1 Mesorhizobium sp. M2A.F.Ca.ET.037.01.1.1
GAAACCGAGGATCGGGCAGCCGAGCTGGGTGCGATCAGCAAGGTCAGCGAGGCGCTCATCGCGGAAGCCGAATTCGATAGCACCATCCGGCTGATCGGCAACCAGATGCGCGATATTTTTCAGGCCGACATCGTGTATGTGGCGCTGCTCGACCCGAAAACCAACCTCATTCATTTTCCTTACCAATTCGGCGAGTCTTTCACCACTCTCACCCTCGGCGAAGGTCTGACAAGCAAGATCATCGAGACCGGCGAGCCGCTGCTCATCAACCAGGACGTAAACGAGCGCAGCGTCGAAATCGGAGCGACTCCCGTCGGCAGGGATGCCCTTTCCTATCTGGGCGTTCCGATCAAGACAGGGCTTGGCACCATGGGTGTGATCAGCGTGCAAAGCACAGCGCGGGAGGGCATGTTCAACGACAACTCGCTTCGCTTGCTTTCGACTATCGCCGCCAATGCAGGTGCTGCGCTTCACAACGCACAGCTGTTCACCGAGCTCAAGCAGCTGTCGCTAGCGCTACAGCAGGCCAAGGAAGCCGCCGAGGCCGCCAATGAGGCCAAGAGCACCTTCCTAGCTACCATGAGCCACGAAATCCGCACGCCCATGAACGGCGTTATCGGCATGAGCAACTTGCTGCTCTCCACCAAGCTCGACCAGGAGCAACGGGAAATCGGCGAGACGATCAACAGCAGCGCAGAGGCACTTCTGACGATCATCAATGACATACTGGACTTCTCAAAGGTTGAAGCCGGCAAGCTGGAGCTTGATCCCAAGCCGTTTGAACTGCGCGAATGCCTTGAGAGTGCGATTGACCTGATCGCCCCAAAAACAGCGGAGAAGGGGCTGGACTTGGGGTATGTGGTGGAACCCGGAACCCCCGAAGGAATTGTCGCGGACAATACCAGGTTGCGGCAAGTTCTAATCAATCTCCTCAACAATGCCGTCAAGTTCACCGACCGGGGAGAAATTGTACTTTCAGCAATGAAGGTTTCACTCGGAGCCGCAGAGACGGGTGGGTCACAAAGCCAAGATCAGGCGGCCCCGTGCATGTTGCAGTTCGCGGTGCGGGACACGGGGATCGGCATACCCAAGGATCGAATGGACCGCTTGTTCAAGTCGTTCAGCCAGGTCGATGCATCGACGACCCGGCGCTACGGCGGGACCGGACTTGGCCTCGCGATCAGCAAGCACCTCGTAGAACTCATGGGAGGCGAGGTGTGGGTGGAAAGCGTCGAGGGCACGGGCACAACCTTCTTCTTCACGATCCGCGCTCCAACTGCCCCGGCTCCCAAACGGGCTCAGATGTCGCTGGCCAAGGTTGAACTGACCGGCCGGAGACTGCTGTTTGTCGACGATAATGCAACGAACCGCCGCATAATGTCCCTGCAGGCGCAGGCCTGGGGCATGATTCCGTATGCAACCGGGTCCCCTTCTGACGCCATTCGCATGATTGCAGACGGCGAAACCTTTGATGTCATCGTGCTCGATATGAACATGCCCGATATGGACGGCATTGAACTGGCGAGGGGAATACGCGCACTCGGTGACAAAGGCAGCATTCCGCTGGTGTTGCTGAGCTCAATGGTACCCATCTCCGAACAGAAGAAGATGGAGATGGAAGGAGTCAACTTCGCGGCGGTGCTTTCCAAGCCGATCAAGCCATCGCCTCTTCTTAATGCTTTCATGGCGGTCTTTGCCGGGGCTCCCACGCGCTTCGCCAAACCCGATCAGCCGAAGAGTCCTGTTCTTGATAGCGCGATGGCAGCCAAGTTTCCGCTTCGCATCCTGCTGGTTGATGACAACGCCACCAATCGAAAGCTGGGCTTCAAGGTGCTCGAGCGACTAGGTTACAGGGCGGAGCTGGCGGGAGACGGACAGTCGGCAATTTCCTCATATGCCGAAGGGCGGCATGACATCATTCTGATGGACATCGAGATGCCGGATATGGATGGCGTCAAGGCGACAAGGCTGATCCGTGCATCCGGTTCCCGCGAGCAACGCCAACCTTACATCGTAGCTCTCACTGCCAATGCGATGGCGGGCGACCGCGAGCGATATCTGGATGCAGGGATGGATGATTACCTCAGCAAGCCATTGCGCGTCGAGGAGCTCGTGGCATCACTCAAAAGAGCGGTATTGGTCAGCGGACAACGCTCCAACAACTTGTCTAATGGACCTGGCGAAACCGGGTGAATCCCCGGAAGACCAATCAAAAAGGAACGAGATCGTGTCGATGCTGTCGCGGATGTCAATTGCAACGGTTTCGTTGCTTCTCTTATGTGCATTGTCAATGCCCGGCTCTGCCGGCCCCGTCCTCGATCGAGTCAGGCAAAAAGCGGTTCTGGTGGTAGCGGTAGATCCGGCGTGGCCACCCTTCTCCTGGCGCAAGGACGACGGCAGCTTCGATGGATTTGATGTCGACGTCCTGACGGGAGTTGCACGGCGGCTTGGCGTCGAAGTCCGTTTTGAGGTGGCGGAATTTTCCGCCGTTATATCTGGAAGGTGGCAGGGCGCATGGGACGTCTCTCCGAGCGTAACCCCAACGAAACAGCGCGCGGAAAAACTGGACTTTCCTGCCGTTTATGCCTTCGGCCTTGGTTCGCTGGCGGTACATCGTGACAACACGACAATTCGAACGCCTGCCGACGCGAGCGGGAAGAGAATCGGAGCGGTGAGGTCCTCCGAATATGAAAAATATCTGACCCGCGAGCCATTCGATATTCTTGATATTCCGCCGATCAAATATCAGATTGACCGGCCTGTCGTCGTGCCGTTCGAGACAAGCGAAGGTGGCTACGAGTCGCTCGCAAAGGGCAATGGTGTAGAACTGGATGGCATTGTGGACTCGCTGTCCACACTCATGAGTGAGATCGGAAGGGGTCGTCCGATCAAGATTATCGGTCAGCCGCTGCTCTATACGCCGACCGCAATCGCCATTGAGAAGGGCGATCCAGAGTTCGCTGCCGAACTGAAGGGAGCCATCGATCGACTTCGGGAGGATGGAATGCTTAAGTTCATTTCTCTGAAGTGGTTCGGAATTGACACGACGGCGCGATGAGCCGCGCTCATCAGCGCCGCCGCCGGCGATTGCTCGTCAGACATTCTCGACATTTGCTCAAGAGGCCGAGGGCCGTGTTGGCCTGCCCCGTGGATGCTCGACATGCGTGCCGAGCGAATATGCGCTATCGCTAAATTACGGCCGATGCGATACGATTGCTAGAGGATTCCAAAAGGTGATTGCCTTGACCGGGGCGGTAGCCGAGGCCGACCTACCTCGCAGACCCGGTGCATAAATACTCCAGGGGGGTGAACCCAGTGACACGGTTTCTCGTTGCAGTCGCCATTGCTTGGGCGGTTTTGTCGGTTCCACTCGCAGGGTTCAGCGTGGCGGGTGAGGCACTCGACCGCATCCGAGCAACGGGGATTCTCCGCGCTCCGTTTCCAGACATCTGGCCTCCGGCCGTCATCCAGCAGCCAAATGGTGAAATCGACGGGTATGATGTGGAGGTATTGCGAGAGATCGGCCGCCGCATAGGTGCCAAAGTCGAATACGTCAAAAACTCTGACGGCTCCGTCATCACGTGGAAGGAGCAAACCTCTGGCCAGTGGCAGGGCAAGTACGACATAGTCGTAGGTGGCATGTCGCCTACTGCAGAGCGAGCCGAACATCTCTCGTTTCCTGCCATTTACCGGTATGGAATGGGTGTCCTTGCTGTCAATCAGAGCAACAGCCAAATCAAGACCCCGGCCGATGCCAGTGGAAAGCGGATTGGCGTGCTGAAGGCTTCGGTTCACGAAAAGTACTTGGAGAGAGAAGACTTCGGTATTCTTGGAATGCCGCCGATCACGTACCCAATAGGCGATCCTGTAATCGTCGAGTTTGATCACGAGGAAGGCGCGTATGACGCTGTCTCGGACGGGAAGATAGATGGTACGATAAACACCCTTCCAGTTATTCTGAGTTAATCAAGCAGGGAAGGCCCATAAAAATTGTCGGCCAACCGTTGTATAGAGCACCCTCATGTATCGCCATTGTGCCGGGCGACGAGGAATTTGGCACGCTGGTGAAGAAGACTATCGATGAAATGCGCTCCGACGGTACTCTGATGGAACTTTCACTGAAGTGGTATCAATACGATATGATAACTCCCTGAACGGCTAGGGTTTGCCGAATACTTCTACGATGGAGGTGAGAATGCATCCTGTGAAGCGCCTTCTTATTGCCATCGCAATTGCCTGGGCGGCCTTATCGGTTCCACTTGCGGACCACAGCCTGGCAGGTGAGGTGCTCGACCACATCCGGTCGACCGGAACCCTGCGTTCTCCAGCCCCGGACATCTGGCCGCCACAGGTCATCAAGAACGAGAAGGGCGAATATGACGGGTTCGACGTCGAGGTATTGCGTGAGGTCGCACGGCGGATGGGAGTCAAGGTCGAATACGTGACCAACCCGGATGGTTCCATCATAACGTGGGATGAACAGGTCTCGGGGAATTGGCAGGGGAAATACGACATTGTCGTTGGCGGGATGACACCGACCAAGAAACGCGCCGAGCACATCGCTTTCCCGGCAACATATCATTATGGCATCGGCGTGCTGGCCGTTCATCGGGATAATACGACGATCCGTACGCCGGCCGATGCAAGCCGCAAGCGGATAGGGGCGCTGGCCGGTTCGCAATACGAGAACTACCTGAAGAAGGTGCCGCCTGGGATCGTTGGAGTCCCTGATTTCATCTACAAAATCGACGATCCGGTGACCGTTTCATATGAACATGAAGAGGACGTGTACGCCGCCTTGGAGAAGGGCGACGGAGCCGAGATCGACGGGTTGGTCAATCTCCTCCCGGCAGTCATGGCGCTTATCAAGGAGGGCAAGCCGTTCAAGATAGTCGGCCAGCCGCTCTATCGCGTGCCCCATGGCGTGGCGATCTTGCCGGGCGACAATGAGTTCGCGGCACTCATCAAGAAGACCGTTGACGAAATGCATGCCGATGGAACCCTGAAAACAATCTCCATGAAGTGGTACGATTTCGATCTCACTTCCCACGAATAGTGGAGTTGGGGTGATTGCGAGGCAGTACGGGCCCGTTGACAATCGGGCGAGGGTCATACCAGACTCACCCCGCAAGCGCCCGCATGAACTTTACAAGTGGCGCTGCGCTTCGGGGATGTTTTGGCAATCGACAGGCGAGCACTGGACAAGCTGCGGGAACTCGTCGGTGGCGAAGAATCCGACGTGGTCGAACTCGTCAGTTCGTTCCTCGACGAGGGACCGTCGATCATGGAGACCCTGGCAAAATCCGGGTCGACCTCCGATTTGCCCGCGACGCGCCGGGCCGCGCACTCCATGAAATCCAATGCAAGAGACATGGGAGCAACCGAGCTAGCCGAAGTCTGCGCCGGTATCGAAGCCCGATGCGCGAAGGGTGAGCCGCCCGACGTGGTAGATATCGAGAACGCGAGACGCGCTTTCAACTCGGCGGTGGCGGAGCTTCAAGACATTTTTCACCTTGGGGATAGTTATGAGCAGCTTCGGTAGGATTCTCGTTGTCGACGACTCCGCGATGGTGAGGATCAAGCTGAAGAAAGCGGTCGAGACCCTCGGTCACGAAGCGGTGGCAGTGGAGAGCGGTGCGGCCGCTCTCGATCAGACCGCTGGCGCTCCGTTCGACCTCGTACTGCTTGATATCATGATGCCGGAAATGGACGGCTTCGAGGTGCTCAAAAGGCTGAAGTCGTCAGCCAAGACACGGGACCTGCCGGTCATCGTCATTTCCGCGCTCGACGAGGAGATGAACAGCGTCGTCCATGCCATCGAGCTCGGCGCCGAGGACTTCTTGCCCAAGGACTTCGAACTCGCCCTTCTCAAGGCGCGGGTTGCTACCTGCATCGAAAAGAAGAGGCTTCGCGACATCGAGAAGGAGTATCTGCGCCAAGTCACCAAGTTGACAAGGGCGGCTGCGACCCTGGAGTCAGGGCGGTTCAACCCCTCAAAGCTGGGCATCCAGGACGTGGCAAGCCGGACGGATGGTCTGGGCAAGCTCGCCACTGTGTTTTCGACGATGGCCCAGAAGGTTTACGAGCGCGAACGCAAGTTGCGACAGAACATCCGCACCTTCCGTGGGGGCCTGCTGCTGTTGGCGTGCGGCGGCCTGTGGGGCCTAGTCGTGCCGCTCTCGAAGATGGCCTCGATCATTGAGGCGCATCCAGTGGGATTGGCCTTGCTCATCGATACTATCGGCGCTGCCGTCTGCATCGGCATCAGCGTGAACCGCAAGACCATGCCGAATTTGAAGGGCCTCACACGCACTGACTGGATCTTCATCCTGCTCCTCGCGCTTATCAGCTCCGTGATAAATCAGGTGCTGGTTTACTGGATGGCCAGCAGGCTTCCCGCCTTCATTGTCTCTATCGTCATTGTCCTTGAGGGTTTCGTCGTTTTTCTGTTCGCGGCGGTTATGCGGACCGAGGCGCCAAATGTTAAGCGTTTCCTCGGATTGGGCCTTGGCC
>NZ_RZSA01000307.1:0-6507 GCF_003998075.1 Mesorhizobium sp. M2A.F.Ca.ET.037.01.1.1
GTCCGTGGGCTCGATGGTGGCTTTCATTGCCGGCATCACCATCATGTTCATGAACATGATGGCGCCGAGCCTCGGCCTCTGGGCCATTCCGGCTGGAATGGCGATCGCGGTCGTGACGGGGCTGCTGTGCGGCCTGGCGAATGGCGTCATCGTCACCGTGGGCAAGATCGAGCCGTTCATCGCCACGCTCGGCACCATGGGCATCTTCCGGGCGCTTATCACCTACATGACCAACGGCGGCACGATCCCGATCGACAAGTCGCTGCGCGAGGCATACCGGCCGGTCTATTTCGGAACCCTGGGCGGGATCCCAATTCCTATCCTGATCTCCGCGATCGTCGCGGTGCTTGGCGCCTTTGTCCTCTACAAGACCAAATATGGCCGCAGATGCGCCGCCGTTGGCGCCAACGAGGACGTGGCGCGCTACTCCGGCATCTCGGTCATCAAGACGCGCACCATTGCCTATGTCATCCAGGGAGCCTGCGTCGCCATCGCGGCCATCTGCTATGTGCCCCGGCTCGGCGCCGCCACACCCACCACAGGACAGCTCTGGGAGCTGCAGGTCCTCACCGCCGTCGTCATCGGCGGAACCGCGCTTCGCGGCGGCAAGGGGCGCATCTGGGGCACGATCGCCGGCGCGGTGATCCTGGAACTGATCGCCAACCTGATGGTGCTCTCCGACTTCGTTTCCGAATACCTCGTCGCCGCGGTTCAGGGCGTCATCATCATCATCGCCATGCTCGTGCAGCGCTTCTCCAAATAATCCGTCTCGGGACCGGGCGGATGCCTGTGTTTGATTGGTCCTCATCTCTGGGAGGTTTGTAATGTTCAGTAGAAAATGGTTTGCGGCCGTGGCCGTCGGCGCGTTGGTGGTCGCCGGCCAGGCGCTGGCGGCCGACAAGAAGGTGGTCGCCGTGTCAATCCCGGCGGCGGACCATGGCTGGACGGCTGGCGTGGTCTATCACGCCCAGGCCGCCGCCAAGGAAATCAACGCGGCCTTTCCCGATGTCGAGGTGGTGGTGAAGACCTCGCCGTCCGCGGCCGATCAGGTCAGCGCGCTGGAGGACCTTTCAGCCAGCCGCAAGCTCGATGCGCTGGTCATCCTGCCCTACACCTCGGAGGAGCTGACCCAGCCGGTCAAGGCGATCAAGGACATGGGCACCTTCATCACCGTCGTCGACCGCGGCCTGACCGATGCCTCGATCCAGGACCTGTACCTGGCCGGCGACAACATCGCGGTCGGCGCCAACACCGCGAAGTTCATGATCGACAAGCTCGGCGGCAAGGGCGACGTGGTCGTGCTGCGCGGCATCCCGACCGTGATCGACGACGAGCGCATCAAAGGTTTCCAGGACACGATCAAGGGCACCGGCATCAAGGTGCTCGACATCCAATACGCCCATTGGAACAGCGACGAGGCGTTCAAGCTGATGCAGGACTACCTCGCCAAATATCCGCATATCGATGCCGTCTGGGCCAATGACGACGACATGCTTCTCGGCGTGCTCGAGGCGGTCAAGCAGTCGGGCCGCACCGACATCAAGCTGGCGCTTGGCGGCAACGGCATGAAGGACATCGTCAAGAAGGTGATCGACGGTGACGCCGTGACGCCCGTCGAGACGCCTTATCCGCCTTCGATGATCAAGACGGCCGTCTACATGACTGTGGCCAATCTGATCGGCCAGGCCCCCGTTCGCGGCCACGTCAAGCTCGATGCGCCGCTGATCACCCAGGCCAATGCCAAGGAATACTACTTCCCGGATTCTCCCTTCTGACAATCGGCAAACCGAACTTTGCGACAGCCAGGGCGCGGCAGCGCCTTGGCATTCCCAAAATCGAAAGGACAAGTCATGCCAGCCAAGAAAATACTGATGCTGACCGGTGAGTTCACCGAGGAATACGAAATCTTTGTCTATCAGCAGGCTATGGAAGCCGTCGGTCACACCGTGCACGTCGTTTGCCCCGACAAGAATGCCGGCGACGTAATCAAGACCTCGCTGCACGATTTCGAGGGCGACCAGACCTATACCGAGAAGCTCGGCCACTATGCGCTGATCAACAAGACGTTCGCCGACGCGGAGAAGCAGCTCGATCAGTACGACGCCGTCTATTGCGCCGGCGGCCGCGGACCGGAATACATCCGCACCGACAAGCGCATTCAGGCGATGGTGCGTCATTTCCACGAAACGAAGAAACCGATCTTCACCATCTGCCACGGCGTGCAGATCCTGATCGCGGTCGATGGCGTCGTACGCGGCAAGAAGGTCGGTGCGCTGGCGGCCTGCGAGCCGGAAGTGACGCTCGCCGGCGGCACCTATATCGACCTGTCTCCGACGGAGGCTTATGTCGACGGCACGATGGTTTCGGCCAAGGGCTGGACGGCTCTCGCCGCCTTCATCCGGGAATGCCTGAAAGTGCTCGGCACGGAAATCCGGCACGGGTAAAGCATGTCTCCCGAAAGTGGGAACCGGTTTCGGGATATAGACATGCGCAAATCAAAAACCTAAAGCGCACGGAGCGAATCTGAAAGATCGCGACGCGCTTTAGGATCCGGCGGGATGCAGAAAGACTTGGAGCGGGTGGCCGGTTCTGGATGGAAGGTTCGCCGCTCCAAGTGCCCAACGATTGCAATCCTTCATCTGTCGAAGAATGACCATTCTTCGACAGCAGCGGAACCGGGAATATCGAACCCTGGAATCTGGCCAGCCTTCCGGCCAACCAAATCGATGCTTGACCCGTCGTCGTTCAGAGCCGACAGATTCTAGACACCTGCAGCAAATCTCTCGCTTGCGACCCGGATATGCCGCTTCGCGCGGTCCATCGAACTCCGGATTGGAGTAGCTGGAGACAGTTGCAGGGAAACGACGCCTCATGACATCGGCCAATATTCTGATCTGCGATTTTGTCGGCCTCCGGTTTGGGGCCGATGGCAATCCCGACCATAGCGAGGTCAAGGCCTACATCGAGGCCAAGGGGGGCGTGTTCCACCAGACAGGCATCGCCAAGGCCGGCGCGCTTGACCCCGGCAAGCTGCATTTCTTCTACCAGCCGCAATTGAGCACGCGCGACGAATTGCTGGCCGAGGCCGGCGACGGCCGCTACGACGCCGTCATCGCCGCCGCGACGTTCATTCCGGCCGAGACCAGATTCCGGCTCGGCGGGGTGCGCATCGGCGCCGGCACCGGCAATATGGGCTCGGCATCCTGGAGCGGCGGCAGCGGCGAAGGCGGCGAAGCGCCGCTGATGAACACGCCCGGCATCAACAGCCGCGCCACCGCGCAGATGGCCATGAAGGCGCTGCTGAAAGTCAGGCCTGACCTTCCAGTTGACAAGCTCAACGCCCTCGTTGCCGGCGGGCAGTTCGATACGGGAAAGGACCTGCGCCATTACCCGACCGAGAAGCTCGAAGGCAAAAGACTGGCGGTGATCGGCTATGGCAATATCGGCCGGGAATTCGCCAGGCTCGGCCAGGCCTTCGGCATGCGGGTCGCCATTCATGCGCGGCCCCGTCACCAAAAATGGATCGAGCTGGAAGGCTTCGACTACGCCGCGACCATGGAAGACGCGGCGCGCGGCGCCGACGCTCTTTCAGTCCACCTTGGCCTCGGTGCTTTCGATCCCGGCGCGCAACGATACGCCAATGCCGGACTGATCGGAGATGAAGTCCTCTCCCTCCTCAATCACGGCGCCGTGCTTATCAACTATGATCGCGGCGAGCTGGTCGATGTTGCAGCGCTGGAGCGCGCGCTGGCGTCAGGGCGCGTTTCCCATGCGGCGATCGATGCGGACCTGTTCAAGAACGGCGGCAAGCTTTCAGGACCAATGCTGCCCTATCTCAAACTGGTCGAAGCCTATGGCCCGCGTCTGGAGCTCCTCCCGCATGCCGCGGCCGACACCGATCATCCCTCTCGCGTCGCCGGCGCCAAGCAGGCGGTCGACCAGATCCACGCGGTCATCACCGAGCGTCACGTCACCAATCTGAAAGGCTCGTTGCCTCCGGGTTTCGTCGATATGGGTGCGAAAGTCCCTCCCGGTATCGGCGGCATTACGCCCCGGCACCTCGCGGCACTCGCCGCGGACCAGGCGGTTGCCGCCGACTTGGCCGGTGCGGGCGCTGTGGTGGCCGGATTCTGGGAGCGTCTCCTGGCTGCATCCGTGCAAGAGCGGGAGGCGTTGCTCTCTTCGGAGGGCGAGGTTTTCGCCGAAGCCGCGAACCGGCTCTCTACCTTGCTGCGTAACCATCATCTTTCCGGGCCGTTCACGTCAAAATAATCCTTAGGTTTCGCTCTCAGTCTCCAGCGAGCACCAACTCGTCCTGGATGTGTTGCTGGCGCGCGACTCCGAACACGCCAGCGCTGGCATGCTGACGCATCTGAGGACCGTCGAACCAACCTTTTGGGGAGGTAGCCGCCCGGACGGCGGAGCCCCGAGTCGACATTGCAAGAGGATGTCACTATATAGCGCCTGCTCCGGCTCGGGCCGGGGCAGCGTTGACCGGGAAGCCGCGATACGGTTTGTGATGCAAATGCGCTGTCGAAATTAGAAAAAGGCAAGTAAAAACAACGACGACGGCCTTCTGTCGATCCCGGCCCATCATTCCATCATTCTCAATGATCTGAACGTGCACCTCGAACCCTTCCATTCCTGCGGCTCTGCGTCTCATGGCCAAGATGTCTTGTCTCATGGCCAAGATGTCTTGCCGGTCGGGGGCGACTCGGTTCGAATAGCGCATGCATCCTTTGCAGGGTGCGGACGTTCATGGCTACCAACCGGCTTTGCCGCCAGGGAAGAAGCAGTATGAGTGAACATGCGATCGAGTTCTTGCGCGGATGGATTGGCGAGAAAGTCCAATGCCAGCATTCGCCGATCCAGATCGAGCAGGCCGAGACTCTCGCCAAGGAGTGCTGCGCCAAAGCCGCCGAGGCAGGCATTCTGCTCGAGGACATCCAGGAAGAGGTCGGCGACATCCAGGAACTGATCGCGTCGCGCCTCGAGGAGGCCGCCGAAGAGGGCAACAGCGAAGCAAGGCCCGACAAGCCGGCGGAGTGAAAACGTGCCGGCGCGGGCAGACGGTATTTCTTAGCCGAATTTCTCCTTTAGCCAGTCCTTCGGCAGCGCCGGCACGAAATTGCCGTCGCGTCCCGTCATGTCCTCATTGGCGGTGAGCGCGTTGAGGATCGCCTCCTCGACGCCTTGCACGACCGCGTCGAAGAACGGATCGATGTCGACATCGGGGATGAACTCCGCGCGTCCGATGCGCCCGGAAGCGCCAAGCGCCGCCTCCGGATTGGCGGTCGAGAACGCCAGAAAGATATCGCCCGAACTGTGGTAGCCATAGCCGCCGGTCATGGCGATGCCGAGCGGCACGCGCCGGGCGAGCCGCTTCATCTGATGCGGTAGGAACGGGGCGTCGGTGGCGACCACGGCGATGATCGAACCCTTTTCGGCGCGCGCCGTCGCCTCGCGGATCGCCGGGTCGACAAGCTCCTGCCCGATGCGCCGGCCGCGAATGGTGAAATTGTGCCTCTTGCCGAAATTCGACTGCACGAAGACACCCAGCGTGTAGCGCTTGTCTTGCCATTCGACGATGCGCGAGGCGGTGCCTGATCCGGCCTTGAAGCCGAAGGTGATCATCCCGGTGCCGCCGCCGACGCTGCCTTCCTCGATGGCGCCGCCGCCGGCCCTGTCGAGCGCGGCGACGACATGCTCCACGCTCACATGATGGCCATTGATGTCGTTGAGGAAGCCGTCATAGGTCTCGGCCGCCACCGGCAGGCCCCAGCCTGTGTCGAGCGCGGCTGGCAGCACCTTGTGCATCCAGCGCAGCGTGGCGTCGCGGGTGACGCCGCAGGAATACGTGTTGGTGATGGTGACCGGGAAGTTGAAGGCGCCGGTCTCCTCGATGATATGCGTTCCTGTCAGCTCGCCATTGCCGTTCTGGCTGAACACGCCGGCGAAAACCGGCGTCGCGAGTTCCTGAACCGGCCTTGGCAGGATCGCGGTGACGCCGGTGCGCACCGGTCCGTTGCCGACACGCAGCGGACCATCGCCGGAAATCAGCGTCGTGTAGCCCACCGACACGCCTGGAACGTCGGTGATGGCGTTGAAACGGCCTGGCGTGCCGTCGAGCGCGATGCCGAAGGAGCGCAGGCGCGGCTTGCCGGAAGGCGTGCGAAGATGCGGGTCGTGACTGCTCATGCGGTCCTCAGAACAACGAGCCCTGATTGCCCGGCTCCCTGGCCTTGGCGGACGGCTTCGCGGCCAGCTTCGGCCGCGCGACGCCGCTGGTGGCGATGGCCTCGGCAGTGCCGTCGGCGAATTCAAGCTGCAGCGCCGCGCCCGGCGCCAATTCCGCGACCCGCTTGATGACGGCGCCGTCGGCGTCCTTGACCAGCGCGAAGCCGCGCGCCAGCACGGCTTTGTGCGAAAGAGTGGATAGCAGCCGGTCGGCCTGGGTCAGCGCCGCGCGAATCCGGTCGAGCCGCCGTGCCAGCGCCTGGTCCTGCC
>NZ_RZSA01000308.1:0-6503 GCF_003998075.1 Mesorhizobium sp. M2A.F.Ca.ET.037.01.1.1
CCGCGCATGAAGGCGTGCCGGATGATGCGCCGCATGGCGTGGGGCCGGGCTTTGCCGGTGCGCCGCCGCAGCGTCCGGACGGCAAAAACGCCAGCGCGGAAGCCGACGCGATCGGAGAGGGCGTCGAGGAGAACGACGCTGTGCTCAAAGCTCGTCGCCACGAAGTGCGCGACGAGGATTCGGAAACCGGTGTCCCAAGGCCGAAGGACACGACAAGGCGGCACTAACCCGTTACGGATGTCAGCTGCCGCATTGCCGTAGCTGCGCCTGATAATCGCGCGCCATCTGGTCGGTGGCGCGTGCGTAGCTTTGAACGCCGGCGTCGCCGCGGTTGCCGCGGCCATAGGCGGTCCAGCCGAGATAATAGGCGAGATAGAGATTGTAGGTGTCGTTGCGCGCGACACCGAAAGTGTCGGCGGTCTTGGAGTGGTACCAGCCGACGAAATCGATGGCGTCGGCGAAGCGTGTGCGGCGCGCCGCCCAGTTGCCGGTCTCGCTTTGATATTGCGACCAGGTGCCGTCGAGCGCCTGCGAATAGCCCGTGGCGCTCGAGACATGAGTCCACGGGATGAAGCCGAGCAGCTTTGTGCGCGGCGGGCGGGCATTGCTCTTGAAGCCGGATTCCTTGCGCACCGTCGCCATCAGCACGGGAATGGGAATGCCGTATTTCTGCTCGGTCCGCTCGGCGGCGGACTGCCAGTTGTCGAACCAGCCGTCATTCTGGTCGAACACGGCGCAGACATTGTTGATGTGGCTGGGCGCTGTCGCGCAGGCCGACAGCGCCAGCAGCACGCAAACAGCGACAATTTTACTAAAACTCGACCTACGCATTGGAAGACGAATAGGCCGAAATCATAAAAGGAGTCTTGCGCGGTTCCTTAACGCTGACGCGGGAAGCGCGAAAAATCCAGTATCGATATTCCGACCAACTGCGTCGCTATTCTCTTCGTCGATTTCCAAAAATGCCGCCTTGGCTAAAATCGCGCCGGCAAATGGCGAATTCCTGACAGCTCGCCTGTGATACCGGCGCTCTGATGCGCGCATGAGCGAACCAAGACGCAAGCGCGGCGCCGAGCGCACCAGCAACCGAGGACCCGCCGCCATCCCGCAACTGCCGCTGCGGCGGGGGGAAAATCCCTATCCGCCGATGGCGCTGTTGTCGGCCGACCAGATCGAGGCGATCCACCAGGCATCGATGCACCTCCTGGAGAATTTCGGCGTCGAGGTGATGAGCCCGCGGGCGCTGTCGCTGTTCGAGCGCGCCGGCGCCAAGGTCGATCACGGGTCGATGAATGTGCGGGTCGACCGCGGCATGGTCGAGGAAGCGCTGCGGTCGACGCGCAGCAGCTACACGCTTACCCCGCGCAATCCGGCTCGAGCCATCCATCTCGGCGGCAGCACCATCAACTTCACGCTGGTGGCCGGACCGCCCAATGTGCACGACATGGAGCGCGGCCGCCGCGCCGGCAACATGCAAGATTATCAGGACTTCGTCCGGCTGGCGCAGCATTTCAACTGCATCCATATGCTCGGCAACCAGGTCTGCGCGCCGATCGAGCTGCCGGCGAACACAAGGCATATGGACACCTATTTCGCCAATCTGACGCTGACTGACAAATGTTTCCACGTCTCGGCGATCGGGCGGGGCAGGGCGCTGGACGGCATCGAGATGATGGCGATCGCGCGCGGACTGACGCTGGATGAGATGGCGCGGGACCCCGCCGTCACCACCATCATTTCGGTCAACTCGCCGCGCCGCTTCGACGAGATGATGGCGGAGGGGCTGATGACGATGGCCGAATACGGCCAGTCGGTTGCCGTCACCCCGTTCACGCTGATGGGCGCGATGAGCCCGGTGACGCTCGCAGGTGCTTTGGCGCAGCAGAATGCCGAGGCACTGTTCGGCATCGTGCTGACGCAACTGGTGCGTCCCGGCGCACCGGTGATGTATGGCGCCTTCACCTCCAATGTCGACATGAAGTCGGGCGCGCCGGCCTTCGGCACGCCGGAGAACACCAAGGCCAACATCGCCTCCGGGCAGTTGGCGCGGCACTACAATTTGCCGTACCGCACCACGCCGGGCTCGGCCTCCAACGCCGCCGATGCGCAGGGCGCCTATGAGACGATGATGGCGCTGTGGGGCGCGGTGCTCGGCCACGGCAATCTCGTCTATCATGCGGCCGGCTGGCAGGAGGGCGGACTGACGGCTTCGTTCGAAAAGCTCATCATCGATGTCGAGATGATCCAGCACATGATGGAATTCCTGCGGCCGATCATGGTCGACGAGGCGGAGCTCGCCGTCGAGGCGCTGGGCGCGGTGTCGACCGGGGGTCATTTCTTCGGCGAACCGCACACGCTGGAGCGCTACGCCACCGCCTTCTACCAGCCGATGCTCTCCAACTGGCAGAATTACGAGGCCTGGCAGGAAGCCGGCGCGCTCGACACGACGGCGCGCGCGACCAGGCTGTGGAAGAAGGCGCTGGAGGAATATGTCCAGCCGGCCATGGACCCCGCCATGCGCGAAGCGCTCGAAGCCTATATGGCGCGCCGGAAGCAAGCGATCGGGCAAGGCGAGCCGTGAGGGAACGGCTTTCCATCTTGAATCATTTCAACCTCTCAACTCACTGAACCAACGAGAAGAACCCATGAAGTCGCATGCAAAGGTCGTGGTCATCGGCGGCGGTGTCGTCGGATGCTCGGTGCTGTTCCATCTCGCCCGCCATGGCTGGACCGATGTCGTGCTTCTGGAGCGCGACGAGCTGACTTCCGGCTCGACATGGCATGCGGCCGGCGGCATGCACACGATCAATGGCGATCCCAACGTCGCCAAGCTGCAGAAATACACGATCTCGCTCTACAAGGAGATCGAGGAGCTTTCGGGCCAGGCGACCGGCGTGCACCTGACCGGCGGCGTGCTTCTGGCAGCAACCGAGGCGCGGCTCGACTGGCTGCGCGGCGTGGTGTCCAAGGGCCGCTATCTCGGCATCGACCTCGAGGTGATCTCGGCCAAGGAAGCGGCGGAACTGATGCCGCTCATTGATCCCAGCCAGTTCGTCGGCGCGGTGCGCAACAAGGAGGACGGCCATCTCGACCCGTCTGGCGTGACGCATGCCTATGCCAAGGCGGCGCGGAAACTGGGCGCGGAGGTCGAGCGCTTCACCAAGGTCGAGGACATCGTGCGCCGTCCCGACGGGTTGTGGCGCATCATCACCAACAAGGGGGATGTCATCGCCGAGCATGTCGTCAATGCCGGCGGCCTGTGGGCGCGCGAGGTCGGCCGCATGGTCGGACTGGAACTGCCGGTGCTGGCGATGGAGCATATGTACCTGATCACCGAGGACATGCCGGAGGTCGCCGACTGGAACAAGAAGACCGGCACCGAGATCATCCACGCGGTCGATTTCGACGGCGAGCTCTACCTGCGCCAGGAGCGCGGCGGCATGCTCATGGGCACCTATGAGAAGGCCAACAAGGTCTGGTCCGAATTCGAGACGCCGTGGAATTTCGGCCATGAGCTGCTGGAGCCGGACATCGACCGCATCGCGCCGTCGCTGGAAGTCGGCTTCCGCCATTTCCCCGCTTTCCAGAAGACCGGCATCAAGCAGATCATCAACGGCCCCTTTACCTTCGCCGCGGACGGCAATCCGCTGGTCGGCCCGGTGCGCGGCCTGCCGGGCTTCTGGGTCGCCTGCGGCGTGATGGCCGGCTTCAGCCAGGGCGGCGGCGTTGGCCTCGCGCTGTCCAACTGGATGATCGAGGGCGATCCGGGCGCCGACATCTGGGCCATGGACGTGGCGCGCTATGGCGACTGGGCGACGATGGCTTATACCAACGCCAAGGTGCGCGAGAATTACTCGCGCCGCTTCTCGATCCGCTTCCCGAACGAGGAGCTGCCGGCCGGGCGTCCTCTGAAGACGACGCCTCTCTACGACACGCTGGCCGCCAGGGGCGCGCAATGGGGCGTGTCCTACGGGCTCGAAGTGCCGCTCTGGTATGCGCCGGACGGCGTCAAGGACGAGTTCTCGTGGCGGCGTTCGACCGACTTCGACCATGTCGCCAAGGAAGTCGCGGCGGTACGCAACGGCGTCGGGCTTTCGGAGATTTCCAACTTCGCAAAATACAGGGTGACGGGCGAGGGCGCGGCTGGATGGCTCGACCGCATCTTCGCCTGCAAGCTGCCCAAGCGCGGCAGCATGACGCTGGCGCCGATGCTGAAGGACGACGGCAGACTGATCGGCGATTTCACTTTGGCCAATATCGACGACGCAGAGTGGTTCGTCGCCGGCTCAGGCATCGCCGAGCAGTATCACATGCGCTGGTTCGAGGCGCATCTGCCCAAGGATGGCTCGGTGCGGATCGAGGCGCTGGGCCAGAAGCTCACCGGCCTTGCGATTGCCGGTCCGAAGGCGAGGGAGGTGCTCGCCAAGGTCACCCGCGCCGATGTTTCCAACGCGGGCTTCCCCTTCATGGCGGTCGCCAGGATGGATATCGGCTTGGCGCCATGTTTTGTCGGCCGCGTCAGCTACACCGGCGATCTCGGCTATGAGATCTGGGTGGCGCCGGAATACCAGCGCGCCGCCTACCAGGCGCTGCTCGCTGCGGGAGAGGAACTCGGCATCGGCCTGTTCGGCTCGCGCGCGCTCAATGCGCTGAGGCTGGAGAAGAACTACGGCTCATGGGCGCGCGAATACCGGCCGATCTACGGGCCGGTCGAGGCCGGGCTCGACCGCTTCGTCGCCTATGGCAAGGACGCCGATTTCATCGGCAAGGAAGCGGCGCTCGCCGAGCGGCGAGAGGGCGGCAAGCTTCGGCTGCGCGCCTTCATCGTCGATGCCGCCGATGCCGATGTGATCGGCGACGAGGCGATCTGGCATGACGGTGTAGTGCGCGGCTGGGTCACGTCGGGCGGCTACGCGCATAATTCCAAGAAATCGGTTGCGATGGGCTATGTGCCGAAGGAAATTGCCGACAGACCGGACGGTTTCGAGATCGAGATCCTCGGCCAGCGTCACGCGGCGCGCATCCAGGCGGCGCCGCTGTTCGACGCCAATTTCGAGCGGATGCGCGGCTAGAGCAATTCCAGGAAAAGTGCGAAGCGGTTTTCCGTCCGGAATTGCGTCAAAACAAAAAGCCTCCTGGCGCGCATCCTGCCATCAGGCTCTGGCGCTGTCGCGATTGTCCAGCGCGAAGGCGCCCGAACCGGCAAAGAACAGGTAGAGGAAGACGAAGCAGAACAGGATGGCTGCGTCGCCGCCGTTGTTGGCCGGGAAGAAGTCGCGCGGGAAGTGCGCCATGAAATAGGCGATGGCCATTTCGCCGGCCAGGAGGAACGCCACCGGGCGGGTGAAGAGACCGAGCGCCAAGAGGATGCCGCCGGCGAATTCGAGGATACCTGCAGCCGTCGTCAGGCCGGTGAGGGCGTGCGGCTGGGCGCTTACCGGGAAGTTGAACAGTTTTTGCGAGCCATGTTCGATGAACTGCAAGGCGGTCATGATGCGCAACACGCCCAGCGCTTGCGGGCGGAACTGAGCAAGGCTTTCGAAAAGCTTCATCCGAAACTCCATTTACCCCCGCTCGGGCCTTAGATTATCGCCCGGCAGTGGACCACTCACTTCCCTTGGCCAACCATCAACAATCGGTGAGCCGAAATGGCTTGAGTCCCCATGTTTCTTCTCGCGATGGTTGCATATATATCCCTATGGTTGTACTAGAGGGGTGATGGATCAAACCAAGCGAGTCTCCTTGATCATGAGAAAAGTCATCATCGGCCTCTTCGCAATCCTTGCAGGCACCAGCTTCGCCATGGCCGCCGATACCGGCTGCGAGACCTTCAAATGGCCGGTCGAGCGCGAGCAGGCGCTGTTTCCGGCGGCGCCCGCCGCGCAGTCCGGCGCTACCCTCACGGTCGGGCAAGCGGCGGATTTCTCGCTTGAGGCTGTGGATACCGTCAGCTTCGAAGTGCCGCCGGAGCGGGCACCGAAAGCCGGCACGTTCGGCGCGACAGCAAATGTGACGGTGCCGCCTGATGGCGAGCTGCAGCTCAGCCTGTCCGACGAGGCCTGGATCGATGTGGTGCAGGATGGCAAGACCGTAAAATCGGCAGCCTTCAGCGGCGTGAAGACCTGCCCTGGCATCCGCAAGAGCATCCGCTTCAAGCTCGCCGGCGGCGCAGCGATCATCCAGCTCAGCGGCGCGAAGAAGGCCGATCTGAAGCTGGCGGTGCTGACGCCGGAGTGACTAATTTAAGAGAGCGGCGCCAGCCGGATAAGTCTTGCCCGTCCTTCGCAGCAATTGCGGAGGGTTGATCGCACCTCTCCCAAGAGGGAAGCGCAATCGCAGACGGCAGCGCTGCCCCCTCTCCGTCCGCTGCGCGGACACCTCTCCCCCATTTCATGGGGGCGAGGAACCCGAGCTTTCAAGGCTGCGACATCCGCGTTAGCGTTTCCTCGCCCCCATGAAATGGGGGAGAGGTGGCTCGGCGAAGCCGAGACGGAGAGTGGGAG
>NZ_RZSA01000309.1:0-6502 GCF_003998075.1 Mesorhizobium sp. M2A.F.Ca.ET.037.01.1.1
CGGCAGCGCCGCGCCATAGACGATCTCGTCGCGAAAGCCGATATCGCAACCAAGCAGGAGCGCGGTGCGGCGCGGCCGTTCGGAGAAGGCGCCTTGCGGGCCTTCCAGGGTGCGGGCGATGCAAAGGAACTCGGCGCCATCGGGCATTTCCACCGCCTCGACCAGGATCTGGCCCGGCTGCGAGAAGGCCGCGTGAATGGGAAGCTTGGGGCAGCCGCCGCCGAAGCGGCTTTGCGGATAACCCTGGCTGCCGGCCTTGCGGAAGCGGTTGCCGGCATTGTCGACTTCCAGCATGAAGAACGGCACGCCCGCCGCGCCCTGCCGCTGCAGCATGGTCAGGCGGTTGGCCGCCTGTTCGAAAGAGACGCCGAAGCGGGAACGCAAGACATCGATATCATAGCGGGCGCGAACGGCGGCGGCGTGGAAAGCCTGGTAGGGCATCATCAACGCATGCGCGGCATAGCGGCCGAGCTCGAAGCGGGCGAGCCGGCGGGCCTCGTCCGTGCCGAGCTTCAGCCCCTGGATCTCGCCCGCGACGGCCACCGACATGCGCATCAGGCTCGCCTCCATGGCGACTTCGCGCAGTTGATCGAAGGGCGACAGACGCTCCGACAGGAACAGGCGCTGCGAATGACGGTCATAGCGGCGGCGCCAGTTGGGCATGGTGGCGACCGGCAGCACCTTGACGACGATGCCGTGCTCGCGCCTCAACCAGGCCTTCAGCGCGCCGAACAGATCGTCGCCGGGCTCGAGGAGCGATGTGAAAGCCTCCGCCTCCTCCTCCAGCGCAGCAAAGTGGTTCGGCCGACGTTCGAACACTTCGTGGACTTCGTCGGCGGGCAGGCGCGCGCCGGACAGGGCGGTCGCCCTGCCCTCCTTGGCCAGCAGCTGGTTGAGATCGGACAGGCGCTCGGCCTGCTCGCGATAGGCGCGAAAGAGCTTCACCATCGCCGCCGAGGCATTGGGCGCCGTCTCGGCAAGGTCGATCAGCTCCTGATCACCGGGCAGTTCGCCGGCAAGAAGCGGATCGCTGAACGCTTCGCGCAAGGCCGCGATCGAGCCTTTGGTCTCTCCCTGCAATTCATGCGGATCGACCTTGTAGACGGAGGCCAGCTTGAGGATGAGTTGCACCGTCAGCGGCCGCTGGTTGCGTTCGATAAGATTGAGGTAGGAGGGCGAGATGCCCAATCCCTCGGCCATTGCCGTCTGGGTCAGCCCCCTGGCGTTGCGCAGCCGGCGCAGCCGAGGCCCGGCAAAGATCTTCTGGTCGGCCATCGCTTCCACCTTTGACAAGATTTACAGGCGCATCGAACCCAACGCCCGCCTTGCCGCTTTTACAATCATGACAAATTAACAGAGCGGACTTGTCAATGGCAACACAGCTTTTCCTTTATTTTCGGCACCAAGCGGCGGTTTCTCTGGCCTATTTCGCGCTGCAATGTAAACGTTGTCATACACAGACGTCGGGGATATGGCCTTGCGATGTGGCGCTGAAGCAGTTTTCAAACGATCCGGAGTGACCAATGACCGATTTTTACAACCTCGTCCCCTCCGCGCCGGAAGGCCGTTTCGATGGCATCGAGCGCCCCTACTCGCCAGAGGATGTGAAGCGGCTGCGCGGCTCCGTGCAAATCCGCCAGACGCTAGCCGAGATGGGTGCGAACCGGCTGTGGAAGCTCATCCACGAGGAGGATTTCGTCAACGCGCTCGGCGCGATGTCCGGCAACCAGGCCATGCAGCAGGTTCGGGCCGGGCTGAAGGCGATCTATCTCTCGGGCTGGCAGGTGGCAGCGGACGCCAACACGGCTTCGGCCATGTATCCGGACCAGTCGCTTTATCCGGCCAATGCGGCGCCGGAACTCGTCAAGCGCATCAACCGCACCCTGCAGCGCGCCGACCAGATCGAGACATCCGAAGGCAACGGGCTTTCGGTCGAGACGTGGTTCGCGCCGATCGTCGCCGATGCCGAAGCCGGTTTCGGCGGCCCGCTCAACGCCTTCGAGATCATGAAGGCCTTCATCGAGGCGGGTGCTGCCGGCGTCCACTATGAGGACCAGCTGGCGTCGGAAAAGAAGTGCGGCCATCTCGGCGGCAAGGTGCTGATCCCGACCGTGGCGCATATCCGCAACCTCAACGCGGCGCGCCTGGCGGCCGACGTGATGGGCACGCCGACGCTGGTCGTGGCGCGCACGGACGCGGAAGCGGCGAAGCTCTTGACCTCCGATATCGACGAACGCGACCGGGCTTTTGTCGATTACGATGCAGGCCGCACGGTCGAGGGCTTCTACAATGTGAGGAACGGCATCGAGCCTTGCATCGCGCGCGCCGTGGCCTATGCGCCGCATGCCGACCTGATCTGGTGCGAGACCTCGAAGCCGGATCTGGCACAGGCCAGGAAGTTCGCCGAAGGCGTGCACAAGCATCATCCGGGCAAGCTGCTCGCCTACAACTGCTCGCCGTCGTTCAACTGGAAGAAGAACCTCGACGACGCAACGATCGCGAAGTTCCAGAGGGAGCTTGGCGCGATGGGCTACAAGTTCCAGTTCATCACGCTGGCCGGCTTCCACCAGCTGAACTTTGGCATGTTCGAGCTGGCGCGCGGCTACAAGGACCGCCAGATGGCGGCCTATTCGGAACTGCAGGAGGCAGAGTTCGCGGCGGAAGCCAACGGCTACACCGCGACCAAGCACCAGCGCGAGGTCGGCACCGGCTATTTCGACGCCGTGTCGATGGCGATCACCGGCGGCCAGTCTTCGACCACCGCCATGCATGAATCGACCGAGCACGCCCAGTTCAGGCCGGCGGCCGAGTAACGGATAACAACCAGAGGAAACGCCCGCAGGGCATCTACATCGGGGAGAAGACCAATGGCATCGATAAGCCGCGTCAAGGAAAGGGCGGAAGAGCAATCGAGCGCGATGAGCGTCGACCAGCAGGCGACGATCCGCATGCTCGCCAACGATCTGCACAGGCTCAACCAGTCGGTCATGAAGGCAGTCGAGGCCGGCGTCTCGGTGGAGCTGGTGCGCTCGGCCAGGCACCATGGCGGCGACGGCAACTGGGGTGACCTGCTGATCCCCGTGATCGTCACCCATCAGAGCCATACTTGACGTAACGTGAACAGTCTCGGCGACAGTCTCCCGCGCGTTATACGTTCGGGAGACTGTCGCATTTTTTCGGTTTGTCTCGCCGTCGAGAGGCACGACTTGCGCTGAATTCAGGATTTTCTTGCTATATTCTCAGCCTCGACCGTTTCAGCTTGACACCGGCTGCGATCTCACTCAATTCTGCCTTAGGTTTCAACCCTGCATTGAACCAGAGTGCCTGCCCGCCGATGTGTCCCGCCGACCGTGACGACCACTCCGAAAGACATCCAAGACCGGCAGCCCGCGCCGGTGCGATGGCGGCGGACTTCTCGAAGGTGCTGGTCGTTGGAAAATCATCGATCAACAGGGTCGTGGTGTCGAAAATCGTCGAAAAATCGGGCCTGAAGCCGATCTCGGAATCGCCCGAGGCCGCCGAGAAGACGCTGGCCGGCCAACTGCCCGGCACGGTCATCCTCGACGGCGGCCCCGACAACAAGGATTGCGACCGGCTGATGTCGGCCATCGACGCGCTGCGGCGCGTCTCCGGCAAACCGCTGCCCGCGGTTATCCTGCTCTCAACCAGGAATGGCACATCGGAGAGCCTTGGCCTGTCGAGCATAGTCGATGCGGTCGTCGCCAAGCCGATTACGCCAGAGAGGCTGCAACCGGTGGTCGATCGCCTGACAGGGCGCGGTTAGACCGTAGGACCTTCAACCAACCTTTGCGATAGCCTCGACAAGGCTCGGCAACTCGCCGAGATGGGCAATCTGGCGGAAACGCGACGCCTCGACAGGCGCCTCGGCATGTTCGACCGCCCAGGTCAATTCGTGCGGCACATGGATGCCCCAACCGCCGGCCTCGATGGCGGGAACCACGTCGGACTTGAGGGAATTGCCAACCATCATGCTGCTCTGCGGACCACGGCCATGGCGGCTGAAGATGCGGGCATAGGTGGCGGCGGTCTTGTCGCTGACAATCTCCACCGCGTCGAAGAGGTCACCCATTCCCGACTGCGCAAGCTTGCGCTCCTGATCGAAGAGGTCGCCCTTGGTGATCAGCACCAGATGATAGGAGCCCGCCAGCGCCTCGACCGTCTCGCGCGCATGCGGCAGCGGCTCGATCGGGTGGCTGAGCATCTCGCGGCCGGCGGCCAGGATCTCGCCGATGATCGAACCAGGCACCTCACCACCGGTGATCTCGACCGCCGTCTCGATCATCGACAGGGTAAAACCCTTGATGCCGAAGCCGTAGAGGGCGAGGTTGCGCCTTTCCGCCTCGAGCAGCCTTGCGGCGATATGCTCATGGTCGCCGTGCTCCGCCAGCATTTCGGCAAAGCGCTTCTCGGTCATGCGGAAGAACTGCTCATTGTGCCACAGCGTGTCGTCTGCATCGAAGCCGATTGTGGTCAAATGAGAGGCGGGCCCGTTCTTCATGACGGCCGGTGTACCTGCTGTTGCGGCGCGCCGCCAGCCTGAAGACGGATGGCTGGTTGTCCCGCCTCCCCTTTCCTTTCCCCGTGGTGCCCGGCTATAGTCCGAAATCCGCAACACAATCTGGTGAATGATGCCGCCTGAGAAAAAGGAAGTCCGTCCGTCAAGCCGGGGGGGACGCGCCCGCACGCCTGCCTTCCTGAAAAACGAACGCGGTGTGAAGAACTGGAAGGAAGCCAGCGCCTGGCTGGAGTGGCGCGGCATCGAGGACATCGAATGCATCACGCCGGACCAGGCCGGGGTTGCCCGCGGCAAGATGATGCCGTCGAAGAAATTCACCTCCAACACCTCGCTGGCGCTGCCGTCAGCCGTGTTCATGACGACGATCTCCGGCGGCTACCCGGAAGACGGCAACGGCTTCCACTATCCCGAGGACGACGGCGACCTGAAGCTCTTGCCCGATCTCTCGACGCTGACCGTGGTGCCGTGGGAAGAGGACCCGACGGCGGCGGTGATCTGCGACCTCGTGCACCAGGACGGCCGCTCGGTCGAGTTCACGCCGCGCAACGTGCTGAAGCGCGTGCTTGCGGCCTATGACGAGCGCGGGCTCAAACCGGTCGTGGCACCCGAGATCGAATTCTATCTGGTACGCAAGAACCCCGACCCGGACTATCCGCTGACGCCGCCCGTCGGGCGCTCGGGGCGGCCGATCGGCGGCGGCGCCGGCTATTCGATCGCCGGCGTCAACGAGTTCGACGAGCTGATCGACGACATCTACCATTTCTCGGAACGGCAGGGCCTGGAGATCGACACGCTGATCCATGAGGAAGGCGCCGGCCAGCTCGAGATCAATCTGCGGCACGGCAACCCGATCGAGCTCGCCGACCAAGTGTTCATGTTCAAGCGCACCATCCGCGAGGCGGCGCTGAAGCACGAGATCTACGCCACCTTCATGGCCAAGCCGATCCAGGGACAGCCGGGCTCGGCCATGCATATCCACCAGTCCGTGGTCGACAAGAAGACCGGCAAGAACATCTTCTCGGCCGAGGACGGCTCCGAGACAGACGCATTCTTCCACTTCATCGGCGGCATGCAAAAGCATGTGCCGAACGCGCTGGTGATGTTCGCGCCCTACGTCAACTCCTACCGCCGGCTGACTCAACAGGCCTCGGCTCCGGTCAACAACAAATGGGGCTACGACAACCGCACCACCGCCTTCCGCGTGCCGCGCTCGGACCCGGCGGCGCGGCGCGTCGAAAACCGCATCCCGTCGTCGGACGCCAACCCCTATCTGGCGCTGGCCGCGTCGCTGGCCTGCGGGCTGGTGGGCATGAACAACAAGATCAAGGCGGAACCGCCGGTGCTGACGACCGCCAACGCGGATGAAATCGACCTGCCGCGCGGCCTTCTGGAGGCGGTCGGCCTCTTCGAGGACGATACGGAGCTCGGCGCCATCCTCGGCAAATCCTTCGCCGCTACCTACACCGCGATCAAACGCGCCGAGTTCGAGACCTTCATGGAAGTGATCAGCCCATGGGAGCGGGAATATCTGCTGCTCAATGTGTGAGGAAAGGCAGTAGGGGAGTAAGGCAGTAGGGCAGTAGGGGGAACGATGGCGAAGATCGAATCGTACAGGGATTTGGTCGTCTGGCAGCAGGCTATGGACCTCGCAGTTTCGATCTACGAAACGACAAGGGCCTGGCCGAAGGAAGAACTCTATGGATTGACAACTCAGCTACGCAGGGCAGCCGCTTCCGTGCCTGCCAACATCGCTGAGGGCTATGGACGAGAAAGCCGAGCGTCCTATCAACAGTTTCTTAGATTGCACAGGGATCACTCAAAGAGTTGGAAACTCACTTGCTGATCGCGCAGCGCGTCGGAATCACCTCCAACGAAGCAGCTCAACAATTGATGGTGCGAAGTGAGAGCGTAGGAACACTCTTGCGGCTCCTCATCCGTAAATTAGCGCCCGAGTAGCTCCTACTC
>NZ_RZSA01000030.1:0-14848 GCF_003998075.1 Mesorhizobium sp. M2A.F.Ca.ET.037.01.1.1
GCCCATGGCGGCGTAGATGTAGCCCTTCGGCACGTGATAGCCCATGCCGTCTGCGATCAGCGTCATGCCGATCATCAGCAGGAAGCCCAGCGCCAGCATGACAATGGAGGGGTTCCTGGCGATGAAATTGGCGAGCGGCGTCGCAGCCAGCATCATCACGCTCACCGCCACGATCACGGCGATATACATGATGGCGATCTCGTCGGTCATGCCGACGGCGGTGATGATGGAATCGATCGAGAAGACGAGATCGAGCAGCAGGATCTGGAAGATCGCGCCGGCAAGGCTCAGCTGCAGCGTACCCACCATCGTGTCCTGATGATCCTGCGGGTCGACAGTGTGATGGATTTCCCTGGTCGCCTTCCAGACCAGGAACAGGCCGCCGGCGATCAGGATCAGGTCGCGCCAGGAAAATCCGTGGCCGAAGGCGGTGAACACCGGCGTCGTCAGCTGCACGATGATCGAGATCGTGGCGAGCAGGATGAGGCGCATGACCAGCGCCGCCGAGATGCCCAGCCGGCGGGCCCGGGCGCGCTGCGCTTCCGGCAGCTTGTTGGTCAAAATCGAGATGAAGATCAGATTGTCGATGCCGAGCACGATCTCGAGCACCACCAACGTCAAAAGCGCGACCCAGGCGGTCGGGTCGGAAACAAAGGCAAAATGCGGCGCCAGGAACTCGATGAGCTGCATGAAGGTCGTCCCCTCTACGATCTAGAGCAGTTTTCGCGGGTTTCGTGGCCAGTTAGGTACTGACCTTGGCTATATCAATGTCAGGACCAGAAAGACGGCGCCGTTTCTTCCAACCGAGGCCCGCGACGAAACGGCGCGATTTTCTCGGCAAGACCGGTGCGATCGGAAATGTCGACGCCGACGCCGCAGAGAGTCGCCGGTCCAGTCGCCGCCTCGAAGCGCCCTTTCGGCACCTTGGAAAGAAACCGGTTGAGCGGCTCTTCCTTGTCCATGCCCAGCGAGGAATCGTAATCGCCGCACATGCCGGCGTCCGAGATATAGGCGGTGCCACCGTTGAGGATCTGATGATCGGCGGTCGGCTGATGCGTATGCGTTCCGACCACGAGGCTGGCGCGGCCGTCGACGAAATGCGCGAAGCACATCTTCTCCGAGGTCGCCTCGGCATGGAAATCGACGATCGCCGCATCGGCCTGCTCGCCGAGCGGGCAGGCCGCCAACTCCCGCTCGCCGGCCTGGAACGGATCGTCCAGCTCCGGGTGCATGAAGACGCGGCCCATGATGTTGGCGACCAGCACGCGCGCGCCGTTGCGGGCGATATAGACGCCAGAGCCGCGCCCGGGCGTGCCCTTGGGAAAATTGGAGGGCCGCAGGAAACGCTCCTCGCGCGGCGCGAAGATCAACGCGTCGCGCTGGTCCCAGACATGGTTGCCGGTGGTGACAACATCCGCGCCGGCAGCGAGCGTCTCGCGAAAGATCTCCTCGGTGATGCCGAAGCCGCCGGCGGCGTTCTCGCCATTGACGATGACGAAGTCGAGCCTGAAGTCGGAAATCAGCCCCGGCAGCTGTTCCCACACTGCCGTGCGCCCTGTTTTGCCAACCATGTCGCCGAGAAAGAGGAGTCTCATAGCCACTTCTATCCAGAGCTGTGGACACTAGGCAAGCGGCACCGAGGTCCTTAACGCCGGCCGAAAGTGCCGCGTTGCTGATCGGCTGGCCCCGCTCCAGCGCCGGCAACGCGAACGGTCGATGGCGCCATGGGCGGCGTTTTGCGTCCTCGCAACCAGAAGAACCAGATGTAGAACAAGGTGAACCCACCGGTGACGGCGAGCAGCAGCAGCCCGCCGCGCCAGCCTTTCATCGCGGCCGTGTCGAGGCTCGATGGATCGGCAGGGTCATAGTACAATTCTATCCTGTCGCCCTTGGCCGCCTTGTAGAGACCGATGTCCTTGTCCTTGCCGGACCATGTCATCGGCGCGTCATTGGCAACATAGCTGACGGCGACATTGATGCCATCCGTGGTGAGACCGTTCGCCCGCGTTTCGCTGTAGGCGCTGACATCCGTTACGGTGGCGAGTGTCCGCTGCCAGGCAGCCTGGTGATGCAAGGTAGTTCCTATGATGTGCAACGACATCGAGAACAGTATCGCCGCGATCAGCGCGAAGGGCATCAGCAAATAGCGTGCAAGAAGGAACACCACGATCCCCGTCAGCTCGATTATAGCTGCAGGAACATAATCCGACGTGTCTTTGAAACGCGTTAAGCGGGTCGCGATAGCTTAAGCGACATCGAAGCGGCGCAACCCGCTCTCGGTCAGTATTTCCGGAATGATGACGTCATGGTTCTCTTCCGGCACCCGCTCGACTTCCTGGCAATCGAACGCGATGCCGATCAGCCTGGGCATGATGCCCTTTTCGGCCAGCCTGGCGATGGCGCGGTCGTAATAGCCGGCGCCGTAGCCGATGCGGTGGCCGCGGCCGTCGAAGGCGGCGAGCGGCACCAGCATGAGCGTCGGGTCGAGCACTTCCGCCTCTTCATGCGGCCCGACCGTGCCGAAGCCCATCTCGACCATCGGCGCGCCGCGCACCAGCTCGCGAAAGACGATCGTGGTCTTGTCCAGGATCGCCGGCAGGCAGAGCCTGGCGCCCTTCTCGCGCAGCGCGAACATCAGCGGCCGCACATCGACCTCCGAGCGCATCGGCCAGAAGCCGGAGACGATGCGGCCGGGCTCGAAGTCGATTTTCTCCTTTGCCGTCTCGGCCATTTCGAGCGCGATCTCGACGCGCCAGAATTCGTCGAGCGCATCACGGCGCGCCAGCGCTTCCTTGCGAAGCTGTTTCTTCAGGTCTTTCGGTGAGTTCATGCTCAGACGCTAGAAAGGGCCGGGATTGTATGGAGTGTTAGGAACGACCTTTTCTAGCGCATGTCTCCCGAAATCGGGAGAGTGACGATCCACACAACCGGTGGAGAGGTCGATCCCGGGTGCCTACAAAGTAGGTGGGCGCCGTGTGAGAAAACCCACGGGTCTTCCCAGGGACAGCTCCCTAAGGATCGATAAGGCCCCGGGGATAAGTTTCTCCTGCCGGGAAGCACAGACCGCCGGGGACAAATATAGGCCGATGGTTAGCCGTGCGCCAGAGAGACGAGCGACCAATTACGCGTAATTCGCCTTGCAGACCATCTCGATCAGAGGCTCTCGGCAACCGCCCTTGCGCGGCCGGCCTCGCCTCCTTACGGTCCAGCCCCACGGACAGGAGAAAAAATGCGTTTCGAAGGCACCGCGGCTTACGTCGCCGACAAGGATCTAATGGTCGCGGTCAACGCCGCGATCGCGCTGGAGCGGCCCTTGCTGGTCAAGGGCGAGCCCGGCACCGGCAAGACCGAGCTCGCCCGCCAGGTGGCGTCGGCGCTTGGGCTCGAATTCATCGAATGGAACGTCAAATCGACCACCAAGGCGCAGCAAGGGCTCTACGAATATGACGCCGTGTCGCGGTTGCGCGACAGCCAGCTTGGCGACGAGCGCTTCAACGACATCGCCAACTACATCAAGCGCGGCAAGCTGTGGGACGCCTTCGCGGCGCAAAAGAAGGTCGTGCTTTTGATCGACGAGATCGACAAGGCCGACATCGAATTCCCCAACGACCTCCTGCAAGAGCTCGACCGGATGGAGTTCTTCGTCTACGAGACCGGCGAGACGATCCGCGCCGAGTTCCGGCCGATCGTCATCATCACCTCGAACAATGAGAAGGAACTGCCCGACGCCTTCCTGCGTCGCTGCTTCTTCCACTATATCCGCTTCCCCGACATCGACACGCTGCACCGCATCGTCGAGGTGCATCACCCCGGCATAAAGCAGAACCTGGTGCGGGCGGCCCTCACTCAGTTCTACGAGATCCGCGAGGTGCCGGGCCTGAAGAAGAAGCCGTCGACCTCCGAGGCGCTCGACTGGATCCGCCTGCTGGTCGCCGACGACATCGCGCCAGAAGACCTGCGCGCCGACCCGAAGAACATGCTGCCGAAACTGCACGGCGCGCTGTTGAAGAACGAGCAGGACGTGCATTTGTTCGAGCGGCTCGCGTTCATGGCCAGACGGCAGCAATAAGCCGCCAGCAATAGCGCTTTCCCATTCTGTGGACCGTTGCCGGGGAACAGCTGCTGCCGCAGCTTCGGGCCAAATGTTGGAGGAAGAAATGTCCGAGATCACCATCCGCCCGCTCACCCAGTCCGATCACGCCGACTGGCGCCGGCTGTGGACGGCCTATCTCACCTTCTATGAAACCAAGCTGCCGGAAGAGGTCTATGATCTCACCTGGAAGCGGCTGTTCACGGCAGGCGAGTTCGAGCCCAAGGGTTTCATAGCCACGCTCAATGGCAAGGCCGTCGGCCTCACCCACTATCTGTACCACCGCTCCTGCTGGTCGCTGGTCAACAACTGCTATTTGCAGGACCTGTTCGCCGACCCGGAGGTGCGCGGCAAAGGCGTAGGCGCCGCGCTGATCAAAGCGGTGCAGAACGAGGCCGGCAAGATCGGCGTGAAGAACGTCTACTGGATGACGCACGAGACCAACGCCACCGCGCGCCGGCTCTATGATCATGTCGCGCGCCGCACGGGTTTTATTGAATACGATCTGCTGTAATCATGGTTAGTGGTTGAAATGATAGAAATTGCGCAATATATTGCGCATATTACAGGGAGCGCGATGCCGCTGATAGAGACCAATACGCGCAAGATTGTTGCGAGACTTCTGCACGAAGGTTGGTTGAATGTCGGTGGCGGCAAGCATGAAAAGTATGAGCATCCGGAAAGGCCGGACGCTATGATCATCGTGCCCCGTCATCGCGAACAGTCTCCGGGTGTGGCGCGTTCGATCGCTCGACTTGCCGGATGGATTTGAGGACGATCCACATGACGCACTATGTCGGAGTACTCGACGGAGCCGACGATGTCTGGGGCGTGCGGGTGCCCGATCTTCCCGGTTGCCACGGCGGCGGGGCAAATCCCGAGGAAGCAATCGCCGACGCGACGTCGGCCATGCGTGAATGGGCTGAGGCCCGGATAGCAAAGCAGCTGCCGATGCCTGCCCCTCGCACGATGACGCAATTGCTGCGGTCAGGCGAGATCGATAGCACCGCCGGCGAATCCGCGGTGATGATCCCCGTGCTGATCGATTCAGGAAGACCTGTCCGAGCCAATCTGTCCCTCGATGCTGGTCTGTTGGCAGCAATAGACGAAGAAGCCGGCCGGCGCGGCCTTACCCGCTCCGCGTTCATTGCAAGCGCGGCACGCGAGAAGATCGAGGGGCACAGATAGCAGCCCAACCATGTTCATCCCCTTCTTCCTCGAACTGAAGGCAGCGCGGGTTCCCGTTTCGCTCAGGGAATATCTGTCGCTGCTGGAAGGGCTGGAAGCCGGGCTGGTCGATTATGACGTCGAGGCTTTTTATTACCTCGCCCGCGCGGCCCTGGTGAAGGACGAGCGCCATATCGACCGTTTCGACCAGGTCTTCGCGCATGTCTTCAAGGGCGTCGAGGCGCTTGGCGGATCCGACGCCGTCGATGTCGCCAACATCCCCGAGGAATGGCTGCGCCGGCTGGCCGAAAAGCACCTGACCGAGGAGGAGAAAAAACTGGTCGAGGCTTTGGGCGGCTTCGATAAGCTGATGGAAACCTTGAAGCAGCGGCTCGAGGAGCAAAAAGGCCGGCACCAGGGCGGCTCGAAATGGATCGGCACCGGCGGCACCTCGCCCTTCGGCGCCTATGGCTACAATCCGGAAGGGGTGCGCATCGGCCAGCATGAAAGCCGGCATCGCCGCGCGGTGAAAGTCTGGGACAAGCGTGAATTCCAGAATTTCGACGACACCGTCGAGCTCGGCACCCGCAACATCAAGGTGGCGCTGAAGCGGCTGCGCCGCTGGGTGCGCGAGGGCGCCGAGGAGGAGTTCGACCTGCCCGGCACCATCCATGCCACCGCCGAGCACGGTTATCTCGACGTCAAGACACGGCCCGAGCGGCGCAATGCCGTGAAGCTTTTGATGTTCTTCGATGTCGGCGGCTCGATGGACGACCACATCCGCGGTGTCGAGGAGCTGTTCTCGGCCGCCCGTGCCGAGTTCCGCCAGCTCGAATATTTCTACTTCCACAACTGCCTCTACGAGCGCGTCTGGAAGGACACCGGCGGCGGCTGGCCGAGACGATCCCGACCTTCGACCTCATCCACAAATACGGGCCGGACTATAAGGTGATCGTCGTCGGCGACGCCTCGATGAGCCCCTACGAGATCGCCCATCCGGGCGGCTCGGTCGAGCACTGGAATCCAGAGGCCGGCAGCGTGTGGCTGGCGCGCCTGTTGCAGCAATGGCCGAACGCGATCTGGCTGAACCCGGAAGCCGAGAAGAACTGGCGCTACACGCACTCGATCGCCATGATCAGCGAGATCTTCGGCGGCCGCATGTTCCCGCTGACACTGGCCGGGCTGGAAGCCGCGACCAGGCAGTTGTCGCGCAAGCATTAGTTCCCCGGCACAGGGATGTTGACCGGTCGGCTCCGTTCGCATTGGCAGGCGGCATGCTTTGGAGATTGGCCGAAACGCCCATCGCGATCGTCATTCCAGGGCGGAGCAAGGAGCGAAGCGACGCGCGCAGACCCTGGAATCCATGCCGTTACCTTCGCCGAGGCCTGCAACGGAGCAGAATTCTGCACCGTGGCGGCGCTTCCAAGTCACGGAATGGATTCTATGGTCTGCGCCGCGTCGCTTCGCTCCTTGCTCCGCCATAGAATGACGAAGTTGGGGCGGCCTCGACCAATCCCCGGCGCTTGCGCCGATTTCACGGGCCTGAGCAGAAAGTCTTGCGCCAAGACAAACGGCAATCTTTCAAAATCCCTGTATCAGGGATTAGCCCGCTTTCGCTGGCGGCACGTGTAACAAACGCCTATGTTCCGACGAATACCCGTTGCAAGTAACAACGAGCCGCCAAGGCCGAGGAGATTTCATGGACACCCACGCCTATCCCGTCACCCGCACCGATGCCGAGTGGCGCGCCCGGCTGACGCCGGAGCAGTATGCCGTCATGCGCAATCACGGCACCGAGCGCCCGGGCAGCTGCGCGCTGCTCTATGAGAAGCGCGCCGGCACTTTCTTTTGCGTCGGCTGTGACCAGCCGCTGTTCGAATCCAAGCTGAAGTTCGAGAGCGGCACCGGCTGGCCGAGCTTCAACGATCCGGTCCCGGGCTCGATCGAGACCACCGTCGACCGCAGCTACGGCATGGTCCGCACCGAATGCCACTGCTCGCGCTGCGGCAGCCATCTCGGCCATGTCTTCGAGGACGGCCCGCCGCCGACCGGCCTGCGCTATTGCATCAACGGTGTGGCGCTGCGCTTCGAGCCATCGGCTTGATCGCTCTAAAATGACTTCGCAAAGGGCGGCTTCGGCCGCCCTTTTCGTATCGAGCAATTCCAGGAAAGATGTGATGCGGCTCAGGCGACCGCCGTCGCGATCAGCCAGAGCGCCGAGCCGAGCATCATCAGTTGCGCCTTCAGGCCGCCGCTCTTCTCCGCCGTTCGCCAGATGGCGACCGTCAGGAAGATGTTGTAGGGAACGGGGAGGAAATGCACCGCCAGCACCAGCCAGAGCGGCAGCTTCAATCCAAGCAGGATCAGCGCCAGCGCCGAAGAGGCGATGCTCAGGATCGTCGCGACGAGCAGCATGTCGCGCCAGAACAGCCGGTCGAGCGGCGCTTCACCCCTCCAGCGCGTATAGAAAAAATCCGTCATCGCCCGCGACCTATCTCCGCCCCAGGACTTCGGTCACGGCTTCTTCGAAGCGCGAGCACTCTGTCACCAGCCAGTCGGTCATGGCCGGCCAGTTGTCCTCGGCATAGCAGTTCACATGCCATAGCGAGTTGATGCCGAGACCTTGCGAGCTCTGCTCGGGCTTGAGCTTCAGCTTCGCCTCGATCGCCGGCTGGAACGGCTTCAGCCGCGACCATGAGTCCGTTGCCCCGAACTTCTCATTGCGCCCGAAGAAGACGCCGACATGGTTTTGCGCCGGCGCGACATACATCGAAAGCACCAGGGCGAAATCCGGCAGCCCGCGCTGCCAGAACCAAGGTCCGCGCCGCGCCAGCGTGGCTTTTTCTTGCGGATGCCGCTCGGCGAACAGGGCCCAGAAGCCGCGATGGCGGAACTCCGAGGCGCGGCGGCCGCCGAAGTCGAATTCAGTCATGACCGGCTGCCGGCCATGAGCGCTTACACCATGCCGAGAGCGGCCTTGTAGAGGTCGAGGATGGACTCCTCCTCCTGGCGCTCCGCCTGGTCCTTCTTGCGCAGCCGCACGATGGTGCGGATCGCCTTGGTGTCGAAGCCGGTGCCCTTGGCCTCGGCATAGACATCCTTGATGTCGTCGGAGATCGTCTTCTTCTCTTCCTCGAGTCGCTCGATGCGCTCGATGATGGTGCGCAGCTGGCCGGCGGCTACAGTCTGGCTGGTCTCGGTGATTTCGTCGGCCATTTTCTCTCCGCGTCTTCTGAAGCCAGGGCGATTCCCGCCACGGCAAATTGGAGCGGGTTCGATGCCCGAGCGGACGCTGCGGGTCAAGACACTTGTCGAGTGCCTGTGGACGGCTGCTGTCAGCCGCCCATAAGGGATCGCGCTCCGACCGTCACTTAAAGGCTATGAGCAGATCCTTCGCATCGATCTGGTCGCCGGCCTTGACCAGCACTTCGGCGATCTCGCCGTCGCGTTCGGCGTGCAGCGCGGTTTCCATCTTCATCGCCTCGATCGACAAGAGCACGTCGCCCGCCTTGACCGCCTGTCCAGGCGCCACGGCAAGCGCCGAGACCACGCCCGGCATCGGCGCGCCGACATGGCTCTCATTGCCGGGCTCGGCCTTGCGGCGCGCCTTGGCGGCGGAAGCGCCATGCGCGCGGTCAGGCACCTTTATGCGGCGCGGCTGGCCGTTGAGCTCGAAGAAGACCGTGACCATGCCCTTGTCGTCGACATCGCCGAACGCCTGGCAGCGGACCACCAGCGTCTTGCCCTTCTCGATGTCGAGGAAGATCTCGTCTTCCGACTTCATGCCGTAGAAATAGGTCGGTGTCGGCAGGACGCTCACCGGCCCGTAGGTCTCCTGCGCGGCAGCGAAATCGGTGAACACCTTCGGATACATCAGCCAGGAAGCGAACTCATACTCCGAGAGCTTGCGCTCGAGCTTCGTCTCGATGTCCTTGCGGCTGGCCTTGAGGTCGGCGGGCTTCAGCAGCGAGCCGGGCCTGACCGTGATCGGCTTGTCGCCCTTCAACGCCTTCTTCTGCAGCGCCGCTGGCCAGCCGCCGGGCGACTGGCCAAGATCGCCGCGCAGCATCGACACGACCGAATCCGGGAAGGCGATGTCCTTGGCCGGGTTCTCGACATCGGCGACGGTGAGGTCCTGGCTGACCATCATCAGCGCCATGTCGCCGACCACCTTGGATGACGGCGTCACCTTGACGATGTCGCCGAACATCAGGTTGACGTCGTGATAGGCCTGCGCCACCTCATGCCAGCGTGTCTCCAGCCCGAGCGAGCGCGCCTGTTCCTTGAGGTTGGTGAACTGGCCGCCCGGCATCTCGTGCAGATAGACTTCCGAGGCGGGCCCCTTGAGATCGCTCTCGAAAGCCGCGTACTGGTTGCGCACCGCCTCCCAGTAGAAGGAGATGTGACGGATCCATTGCGGGTCGAGACCGGGATCGCGGTCGGTGCCCTTCAGCGCCTCGACGATCGAGCCGAGGCAGGGCTGCGAGGTGTTGCCGGAAAAGGAATCCATCGCCGCGTCGATGGCGTCGGCGCCGCTCTCCACCGCCGCCAGCACCGTCGCCGCCGAGAGGCCCGACGTGTCATGCGTGTGGAAATGGATCGGCAGGTCGGTCGCCTCGCGCAGCGCCTTGAACAGAACGCGCGCCGCGGCCGGCTTGAGCAACCCGGCCATGTCCTTGACGGCGATGATGTGGGCGCCGGCCGCTTCCAGCTCCTTGGCCAGCCCGACATAATATTTGAGGTCGTATTTGGCGCGGGCCGGATCGAGGATGTCCCCGGTGTAGCATATCGCCGCTTCGACCAGCTTGCCCTCGGCGCCGACCGCGTCCATGGCGACGCGCATGTTCTCGACCCAGTTCAGGCAGTCGAAGACGCGGAACAGGTCGACGCCGCCGCTTGCCGCCTGTTTGACGAAATGCTGCACGACATTGTCGGGATAGTTGGTGTAGCCGACGCCGTTGGCGCCGCGCAAAAGCATCTGCAGCAGAAGGTTGGGCGCGGCCTCGCGCACTTTGCCCAGCCGCTCCCAAGGGTCCTCGGTGAGGAAGCGCATGGCGACGTCGAACGTCGCGCCGCCCCAGCATTCCAGCGACAACAGTTGCGGCAGGGCGCGCGCATAGGTGCCGGCGATGCCGACGATGTCATAGGTGCGCATGCGCGTGGCGAGCAGCGACTGGTGGCCGTCGCGCATCGTCGTGTCGGTGACCAGCACCTGGCGCTGCGCCCGCATCCAGGCGGCGAATTTCTCCGGGCCGAGCGCATCGAGCCTCTGCTTGCTGCCGTCCGGGATATGGCCGTTGAGATAGGGCACCACGGGTGCGGCCGCATTCGCCTTCGGCGCCGGCCGGCCGCGCGTCTCGGGGTGGCCGTTGACGCTGACATCGGCCAGATAGGTGAGCAGCTTGGTGGCGCGGTCCTGCCGCTTCACCTGCTCGAACAGTTCCGGCGTCGTGTCGATGAACTTGGTCGTGTAGGAATTGTCGGCGAAGCGCGGGTGGTTGATGATCGCTTCGAGGAAGGTGAGGTTGGTGGCCACACCCCGGATGCGGAACTCGCGCAGCGCCCGGTTCATGCGCGAGATCGCCTCGCCGGGCGTCGGCGCCCAGGCCGTCACCTTTTCGAGCAGCGGATCGTAGAACCGGGTGATGACCGCGCCCGAATAGGCGGTGCCGCCGTCGAGCCGGATGCCGAAGCCGGCCGCCTCGCGATAGGCGGTGATGCGGCCATAGTCCGGGATGAAATTGTGCTCCGGATCCTCGGTGGTGATGCGGCACTGCAGCGCGTGGCCGTTGAGCCTGATGTCCTTCTGCGCCGGCACGCCTGATTGCTTCGTGCCGATGGCGAAGCCGTCCAGGATATGGATCTGCGCCTTGACGATGTCGATGCCGGTCACCTGCTCGGTGACGGTGTGCTCGACCTGGATGCGCGGATTGACTTCGATGAAGTAGAACTTGCCGGTGTCGGCGTCCTGCAGGAACTCGACCGTGCCGGCGCCGATATAGCTCGTTTCGCGCGCGATCTTGAGCGCATAGCCGCAAAGCTCCTGGCGCAGCTCTTCGCTCAAGTAAGGCGCCGGCGCGCGCTCAACGACCTTCTGGTTGCGGCGCTGGATCGAGCAGTCGCGCTCGAACAGATGCACCGCATTGCCGTGGGTGTCGCCCAGCACCTGCACCTCGACATGGCGGGCGCGTTCGATCAGCTTTTCGAGATAGACCTCGTCCTTGCCGAAGGCGGCCTTGGCCTCGCGCTTGCCTTCCATCACCTCGCGCGCGAGGTCTGCCTCGGCACGGATGGCCCGCATGCCACGGCCGCCACCGCCCCATGAGGCCTTCAGCATCACCGGATAGCCGATCTGCGCGGCGAGCTTCTTGACCTCGTCCATGTCGTCGGGCAGCGGATCGGTTGCCGGCACGACCGGCACGCCGACCTCGATCGCGAGGTTGCGCGCCGCGACCTTGTTGCCCAGCCGGCGCATCGTTTCCGGCTTCGGGCCGATGAAGGTGATGCCGGCCTCCGCACAGGCCTCGGCGAATTCCGGGCTTTCCGACAGCAGGCCGTAACCGGGATGGATGGCGTCGGCGCCGGACAGCCTGGCGACCCGGATCACCTCCTCTATCGACAGGTAGCTCTCGATCGGGCCCATGTCCTTGGCGAGATGCGGGCCGCGCCCGACCTGGTAGCTTTCATCGGCCTTGAAGCGGTGCAGCGAATATTTGTCCTCCTCCGCCCAGATCGCCACGGTTTTGAGACCGAGCTCATTGGCCGCGCGGAACACGCGGATGGCGATTTCGGACCGGTTGGCGACGAGGATCTTCGTGATGGCCAAGGACTGGGCTCCAGCAGCGTAAAGGAGGTGAACGGCGCATGATTAACGTGAAAATGCTGCAGCGCAAACAAATTTGCGCGACACCTAAAACGGTTTAACTCGCTTGTTTGCGGCAGGCGCGCCGTTGTTGCTCCTCCACCTGTCTGCCGCGGGCGGCCTGAGCGCGTTCCGTGCCGCCGGGCGGAGCTTCCGGCCGGCTGCGACCGCGCAAACGAAAATGCCCGGCGCAAGCGCCGGGCATCCGTTGCAAGTCGGCTTCTATTTGCCGGCTTATTTCTCGAAGTAGCTGTACTTGCCGTCGTCACCCTTCTTCCATTCGTAGATGACGTAGTCGGGACGGGTGATGTCGCCCTTGGCGTCGTAGCCGATCTCGCCGATAACCGTCTTCCACGGACCGCCGGACTTGATCACTTCGGCAACCTTCTGCGCATCGTCGGCCGAACCGACCTTGGCGATGGCCTGGGTGATGATCTGCACGGCGGCATAGGAGTAGAGCGTGTAGGCTTCCGGCTCGAAGCCGGCGGCGCGGAACTTCTCCACGACTTCCTTGGCGTCCGGGTTCTTGCGCGGATCCGGAGCGAAGGTGTTGAGCGTGCCGGCAACCGCGTCACCCGCGATCGAGGCCAGTTCGTTGGAGACGATGCCATCGCCCGAGAACATCGGCGCCTTCAGGCCCTGGTCGGCCGTCTGACGGATGATCAGGCCGGCTTCGGTGTGCAGGCCACCCCAGTAGATCAGGTTGACGTTGTTTTCCTTCATCTTGGCGATGAGGGCCGAGAAGTCCTTGTCGCCGACATTGATGCCTTCATACATCACTTCCTTGATGCCGTTGGCGTTGAGGTTCTTCTTGGTCTCGTCGGCAAGGCCCTGCCCGTAAGGCGTCTTGTCGTGGACGATGGCGATCTTGGCGTCCTTGAAGTTCTTGGCGATGTAGTCGCCGGCCACCTTGCCCTGCTGGTCGTCGCGACCGCAGGTGCGGAAGGTGTTCCACAGGCCGCGCTCGGTAAGCTTAGGATTGGTTGCCGACGGCGTCATGACGAGGATGCCGTTTTCGGCATAGACTTCCGATGCCGGAATGGTCACGCCCGAGTTGAAGTGGCCGTCGACGAACTTGACGCCGTCGGCGACGAACTTGTTGGCGACCGAGATGCCTTGCTTGGGATCGGAGACGTCGTCACCGATCTCGATCTTGAGCTGCTGGCCATTGACGCCGCCCGCCGCGTTGATGTCGGCGACAGCCTGTTCCGCGCCCTTCTGCAGCTGTGCGCCGAAGGCCGCGTTCGGGCCGGTGATCGGACCGGCGACGCCGATCAGGATATCGGCCCACGCGCTGCCGCTGAACGCGATGAACGCGGTCAGCGCAACGGCGGACAAGAGTGATTTTTTCATTGAAACGCTCCCATTTACGGAGTGGGCGTGGATGATGCTTTCATGCGATGCCCACCCTTATCGCAGAAAGCATAGAATGCCGATTTTCAGGCACTTGTCACGCCAATTCATCCCCGAAAAGGCGTTAATCATAAACGTCAAACCTTCGGCTTCCAGCTTAATAAGGAAGCTCTTTCATAGAGCCAGTTATACTGCGTCACCATCTGGTTGGTGCGCGTGTATTGATAGCCGAGGAAGCCCAGTACCATCAGCACGATGGTGTCGACGATATAGTAATGCAGCGAGAACATCGTGCCGCCGAACAGCGCGTGATGGATGAACCGGATGCCGATACCGAGACCGAGCATGTAGAAGAACAGCTGAACGTGGCTGCTCCAGGTCTGCGCCGCCGCCTTGCCGGTCATCCATGCCGCCCAGCCGCCGAGCAGGCAGGTGACGAACAGGAACTGCCAGATCGAGGCTTCTTCGTAGAGAATACCTTGCATGATGAAGACCTCTCTTAGTGATGACCGCCTTCGAGATAGGCGGCGCGCACTTCCGGATTGGCGAGCAGTTCCTTGCCGGAGCCGCTCATGGTCACATTGCCGTTGACCATGACATAGCCGCGGTCGGCGAGCTTCAGGGCGCCGAAGGCATTCTGCTCGACCAGGAACACGGTCAGCCCCTGCGTCTTGTTGAGCTCGCGGATGGCGTCGAAGATCTGCTTGACGATCAACGGCGCGAGACCCAGCGACGGCTCGTCGAGCAGCAGGAGCTTCGGCCGCGCCATCAGCGCGCGACCGATCGACAGCATCTGCTGCTCGCCGCCTGAAAGCGTGCCGCCGCGCTGGCCGATGCGCTCCTTCAGGCGCGGGAACAGCGTGAACACCTTCTCGACGTCCTCGTCGTAATGCTTGAGATTGTCGAGGCTGGCGCCCATCTGCAGATTTTCCATCACCGTCATGCGCGGGAAGATGCGTCTGCCTTCCGGGGATTGCGCGATGCGCAGCCGCGCGATTTCATGCGTCGGCATCTTGGTGATGTCGGTGCCGGCGAAGGTGATGGTGCCGGCGCGGGCGCGCGGTGCCCCGAAGATGGTCATCATCAGCGTCGACTTGCCGGCGCCGTTGGCGCCGATCAGCGCCACGATCTCACCCTGGTTGACGCTGACATCGACGCCGTTCAGCGCCCGGATGTTGCCGTAGTAGGTCTCGATCCCCTTGATGTCGAGCAGCGTTGTGCCGGCCATTATTTGCGCCCTCCAGGCTTGCCCGCTGTGGGCTTGGCCGCGGTTTCCTTGCCCTTCGAAGCGCTGCCGGCTTTCGCGGCTGAAGCCTTGGCGGCCGGCTTTTTAGGCGCTGTTTTCGCTGCGCCGGCTTTCGCAGCCGGCTTGGCTG
>NZ_RZSA01000310.1:0-6500 GCF_003998075.1 Mesorhizobium sp. M2A.F.Ca.ET.037.01.1.1
CTCGGTGACCGGGCAGTCGGGTTATGCCGCATTGCTTGCGGCGCTGCGCGCCCTCGACCTCAGCGAGGACAGAGCCTTCCTGATCGCGGTCGCGGTCTATCCCGGCGAGTTCCCGCACCCGCAGGCGATCCGGCTGTTCCTCGACCGCTACCGGCTGCTGCACCGCGAGGCGGCGCTGGACAAGGTGCGCGCCTGGAAGGCGGAGACCCTTTCGCGTGCCATCCGCGACAAAGCGGCCGACACGATCGGTGGCGAGCGACGCGACGCGTCGAACGGCGACGACGCGAGCTCCAGCCTCAAGGCATCCTGACCGGCTTCAAGCGCCTCGCGCTTGAAAGGATTAAGGGGATGCGCTTTAAGCATTCGTTTTATCAGCTAAAATCAACGATCAGATGTCGTCGCGAAAGTTAGCATTTCCGCGACACGACGAAGTGACACAGCCTCTTGACTTAGAGCTCACTCTAACTCGTAGCTTTCTGCGCGTCGTGACGAAAGAAGAGCGTGATGAAGATTGGCGAGCTGGCGAAGCGTTCGGGACTGTCTGCCTACACCATCCGTTACTACGAGCGGATCGGGCTGCTTCCCCATGCCGACAGGGACCAATCGGGCCAACGTGACTACGACGTATCAATCCTGACCTGGATAGAATTTCTCGATCGCCTCAAAACGACAGGGATGCCTATTCGGGAAATGCTGCGTTACGCGGCCTTGCGGGAGCGCGGCGTCAACACGGAAGCGGAGCGCGGCGCGTTGCTCGAGCAGCACCGCGAGCGTGTCCGTGCGCATCTGGCCAAACTGCAAGCCTGCCTTCTCGTCCTCGACACCAAGATTGCCGGATATGCCGGCGTTGAAAAGAGGATGAAGGACTATGACGCATCAATCCCCGAACGTCAGCGAAAGCCGGCTGGAACGCGGCAAGCGGGCGCTCGCTGAAATAGATGGCGAAGCCGGCCGCAATGTCATCGCCGCCCTGGCGGACATTGCCCCCGATTTCGCGAACTACGTGTTCGAGTTCTCGTTTGGCGACATCTACAGCCGCCCCGGCCTCGATCTGCGCGCCCGTGAGATCGCGACCATCGCGGCGCTGACTGCGATGGGAACCGCGACCCCGCAACTGAAAGTCCATATCGAGGCGGGGCTCAATGTCGGGCTGACCAAGGACGAAATTATCGAAACCATCATCCAGATGACGGTTTATGCCGGCTTTCCTGCGGCGCTCAACGGGCTGTTTGCGGCCAAGGAAGTCTTCGCTACCCGGTTTCCCGTCCAGAAGGGGGAAGCGGCATGATGAACCTTCTCGCCCAGCGCTCTTGCTCTCATCGCGATTCCGGTCCCATGAATGGCGAAACGCCCTAGTCGGCCTTCACCGAAAGAAGCTCTTCGACCGGTACAGTCCCTGCCTCGATCTCGACCACCCAGATGTCGGGATCGAATTTCTTCTCGCGCTCCAACCGCGCATCGAAGGCGGCGCTATCGTCGCCGGCATCGAGCAAGGTGAAGAAGCGCTCATCCGGCTTGGCTGAATCGTAACTCGTCTGCGGCGCCGGCCCGTAAAGAACGACCTCCCCCAGACGCCCGCGCGACAACACGAAGACGGCGCCCGCCTCGGTGGCGCCGCGCTTAACCACGGCGGCAAAACCGCCGGCGCCGAAAACGCGGCGTACAAGGGCCGAAACCCAGAGATCGGTGGTTACGCGCATGGGATCGTTCCGGATGACATGCCGATTGTTTAACGAGATTCCGGCTTGTCCGCGAGCGCCGGGCAGCGACAGGTTTGGATTGCTGTGGTCCCGCGTCCCCTGACGGTGGTGTTGCTTTGCCTGACAGGTCGGCGCTGCCGCTCATTGCCCTGCCGGGCATTTCCCCCCGTGTAGTGACGGGGAGAAGGAAGCTTGCGCTGACGATTTCGCCAATCTCAGACGTTGCAGGAAGAGCGCCGGCGCCGCGGCCAGCCCCTTCCCCCGTTCACGGGGAGAAGATGCCGGCAGGCAGATGAGGGGCGGCGCCGGCTCCGACAATTGGCAAATTTCGTGAATGCACCGGATAATGCTATCGTTGCGCATGGAAGCGACAATCCGACCCCTAACCGATCATGAACTGAATCAGCTCAAGCGTGCATATGCTGAAGGCATGGCGAGCGGTGAAGGCCAGAGCGTGGACCGCAATGCCTTCTTCCGCGCTCTAAAGGCTAAACGCGCAGCCCAAAACTAGATTGGCGCCGCCGCCACTCAGTTCGTCAGACCGATCTCGCGCATCTTGACGTACACCGCTTCGTCCGGCTCGCCGGTTTCGGGCAGGCCGAAGAGAGCCTGGAATTCCTTGATCGCGGCCTTGGTGCGGGCGCCGACCTTGCCGTCGAGCTGCATGTCGTTGTTACCGAAAGCTTTCAGACCGGCCTGGATCTTGACGATGCGGGCATCGGGCGATTGCGTGGCGCCATCGGCCGGGGCCGAGACGGGAATTACCGATGGCTTGGCGGACGGCGTGGCTGCTGCCGCGTCGGCCGGCCGCGGCGCCGGATGTGGAATCGCCGCCGTCGTCTGGCGCGTGCCAAGCTGGTCGAGCAGCGCGCCGTCGATCTCGCCCGAGCCCGGCAGCCCGACTTTCAATTGGTAAGCCTGGATCGCCTTGCGGGTCGCCGGTCCGGTCAGACCATCGACTGTGCCGTCATAGAAGTTGAGGTCCTTCAGGATGCCCTGCACCTGCTGGACGATCGGATCCGGCTTGGCCACCGGCTGTGCCGGCGGCTGGCGCACGATGTTGATGGTGGTCTCCGGCTCGTTGGAGACGGTATGCGGGAAATTCTCGATGCTGCGGGTGGCAAAGAAGGCGCCGGTATGCGGAAAAGGCTGATACCAGAGCGCATTGGCCGAGACATAGAACAGCGTCACCAGGAAGGCGGTCGAACCGCCGACCAGGACCGGGTTGCTTGCGATCAGCTGGCCGACCGCGGCCGCGCCTTCGGCAAGGACGCCGCGCTCGGGTTCGACCACCTTACGCCGTTTTGCGGAGCGAGCCATTCCCCTCCCCATCTCTATCCCCCTTCGGCTTCGCCGCCGGCATGGCCAGCACACCGGGTTGCGCAACGGAATGCCGCTTCGGCCCGCTCACCGGCAGGCCGATCGTCACCGTGGTGCCCTCACCCGGCGCGCTCTCGATCGACATCGTGCCGTCGTGCAGCGCCACCAGGCCCTTGACCAGCGACAGGCCGAGCCCGGTTCCCTCGAAACGGCGCGTGTAGTCGTTCTGGATCTGCATGAAAGGCTTGCCGAGATTGGCCATATCCTCCTCGGCGATGCCGATGCCGGTGTCGCTGACCCAGAAATGCAGGCGCGAGCCGACGCGCTTGGCGCCGATCACCACGCTGCCGCCATCGGGCGTGAACTTGACGGCGTTCGAAGCGAGATTGATCAGGATCTGCTGCACCGCGCGACGGTCGGCATTGATCTCGCCGGCATCCGGCGCGATCTGGGTGGCAAGAACGATGCCCTTGGCGTCGGCCAGCGGCCGCATCATCGAGCGGCACATGTCGACGGCCTCGACGAAACGGAACGTCTCCAGCTCGGTCGCATAGGCGCCCGCCTCGATGCGCGAGACGTCGAGGATCGAGGTGACGACGGACAGAAGATGCTGGCCCGACTCCCTGACCAGGCCGACATATTCCTTCTGGCGCGGGTCCTTGAAGGCGCCGAACATCTCATGCAGCAGCATGTCGGAAAAGCCGATGATGGCGTTGAGCGGCGTGCGCAGCTCGTGGCTGACCACCGCCAGGAAGCGGCCCTTGGCCACTTCGGCGGCCGCGGCGGCCTCCCTGGCTTCCGCAAGCTCCTCGCGCAGCTCCGCGACATCGTCGTTCTCGCGCAGCACCAGCATGAAGACGTCGCGTTCGGCTTCGCCGCGCAGCAAGTCGAGACTGAACGGACGGAAATTATCGGCAGCGCCGGAACCCTCGCGCGGCAAGCGGATGCGCAACTCAAGCCGGCGCTTCGGCGCCCCCTCGCGCATGTCCGCCAAGGCGGTGAGATAGGCGACGCGGTCGGACAGATGGACCCGCTCGAACAGGCCGGTGCCAAGCAGGAGCTCCGGCGCCAGTTTCAGGACCGAACGCGCTTTGGCGGACGCGTCGAGCACTTCGCCCTGGCGGCCGACGCGCAGCACGACGGCGTCGATCAGGTCCTCGAGACGATCGCCGGCGGGCTCCGCCGGCCGCAGGCCGGCAGGATCGGCGAAGGCGGCGGCACGCGGCAACAATGTCAGCGCCCAGGCTAGCGGCAGCAGCCAGTGCCAGGCGGCGATTTCGCCAGGCGGCAGGAGCTGGCCGGCAAAGGGCTGGAGAACGATCGCGGCGACCGCGGCCATCACGCTCGACAGCGCGGCGCGCCGCGACCCGGAAACCCACCAGGTTTCGACCGGCAATGCCAAGCCCAGCAGCGCGACCGGCGAGGCCAATCCCCCTGCCGCCGCTATTGCGCCGGCAAGGGCAAGGCCGCCCAAGGCGACCGCCATGCGGCCGGCGAGCGCCATGTGGCCGGTGGCGGCGACCAGAAGCGCGGCGAACCAGCACAAGCCGAAAGCGGCAAAGATGGCGGCCATGGTGACGGCCGCGCCGAGACTCGAGGTGACCAGCGTCACCGCGGCACCCGCGGCAAGGAATGGCGCGGCGAGCATGACGCCGATGAAGCGGCGCTGGCGCAGGCGTTCCGCCTCACTCGTCACGGTGGGGTGAACCAAGCGTTCGCAGCCGGCGGCAACCGCGCCGGGCAATTGAACGTATCTGGCTGAAATCGAACTCAACGCACGCGTACCCGGTGGTAAAAACATCCTGCCTGGCAGGTGACTCAATCAATGACTTGAAACTCGCATCCAGCGTTTAAGGAATGGATAAGGCTGGCGGGTGCCAGCGACCGCCCCAAGGCAAATATTGTGATGCCGGCACCGCAAAGCGCGCCGAGTTGGCGTCATGGTAAACGGCGCGTTAGCCGCGAGGCCTGTGCCAAAACGGGCCTAAACCTGACGCGGCTAATTTCTGTTGCGAATAAATCGAATAATTACAATGCGATATATGGTTATCGTAAAGTTAATGCTGTCGATGAGATTCGACACAAGTCCGCTTCAAAACCAATTCCTTTCCAATTCGCCTAAAATTTGAGACAAATTCGCGGCTTCGAGGCAAGCCGTCCTTTGCGTGACCGTGCCATTATCGTGCCCATAAAAGAGGTCATGCCGATGGATGCATGACCCGTCACGGATGGATGCAGGATCCATCCCGCACGAGAGGCAAGTGAGATGGGCTTTCTGATCAGGATGGCTTTCTGGTTTTCGCTGGTGCTGCTGGCGCTGCCGCTCGGCGTCGGCCCGGGCGAGGACGGCCAGCAGAGCGTCGGGCCGATCCAGGCGCTGTTCGCGGCGCGCGAGGCGGTGGGCGACATTGCAGGGCTCTGCGAGCGCAAGCCCGATGTCTGCGAAACCGGCAAATCTGCCATGTACACCATTACAGTCCGGGCCCAGGAAACGGCCAAGATCGCCGCCGCCATGATCGACGACAAATCAGAGCAGGCAGGCGCGGCCGAGACGAAGGTTGCGGACACGGCCAAGATGACCACCGGCAGCGTCGCCGAGGACATCGTGCTGCCCGCCAAGGTCAACATACCAGTGCTGTTGACTTCCAAGAACTGAGACAATCTTCAGCCGCCACTTGGCTACGCCGCGGGCCCGTCCGACCTCTCGACGCCCGCGGCGCTTTCTTTTTCCGTGACGCGACGGTGCCGCGCCACTATATGCGGGCCATGACCACCCCGATCCAGACGATCCGCGACGACTTTTCCCTGCTCGACGAGTGGGAGGACCGCTATCGCTATGTGATCGAGCTCGGCGAGGGCCTGCCGCCTTTCCCCGAGAACGAACGCACGGCCGCGAACAAGGTGCCCGGCTGCGTCAGCCAGGTGTGGCTCACCACCGAGCAGGGACCGGGCGCCGATCCGGTGATCAGCTTCCAGGGCGATTCGGACGCCCACATCGTGCGCGGCCTCGTCGCCATCATGCTGGCGCTGTTTTCGGGCCGGCGGGCAAGCGAGATCCAGAGCACGGACGCGGAGGCGACGCTAAAGGAGCTCGGGCTGGACGAGCATCTTTCGCCGCAGCGCGCCAACGGCCTGCGTTCGATGGTCAAGCGCATCAAGCGCGACGCGGAAGCGGCGCTGAAGCAGACGGCCTGATCCGGTCCATATCGCCTTCGCTATCCGGAAAAGCAAAACGGCGCCGCAAGGGCGCCGTCGAACTTTGCCTGAGGAACGAAGCCGATCAGCGGCCCTTGCGCTTGCGGCCCAGACCCATCTTCTTGGCGAGCTGCGAGCGGGCAGCCGCGTAGTTGGGGGCCACCATCGGATAGTTGGCGTCCAGCCCCCACTTCTCACGGTATTCCTCCGGCGTGAGATGGTAATGGGTCATCAGGTGACGCTTCAGCGATTTGAACTTCTTTCCGTCCTCCAGACAGACAATGT
>NZ_RZSA01000311.1:0-6486 GCF_003998075.1 Mesorhizobium sp. M2A.F.Ca.ET.037.01.1.1
GGAAAGAGATCAATCGTCGATCGCCGGCGTCAGTTCCAGCTCGGCCGGGGTCAGCCCCTGCCTCAGCTGGCTCAGCCGGAACTCGTCGACCCAATAGGCTTCGCCGTCGACCAGCACGCGAGCGCTGTAAGTGCCGCCGGAAAAGCGCTGCGCGGTGACATAGACCTTGTGGCGCTCGAGCGCGGACTTCACCGCGGCGCGGCGGGACTTTTCTCTGGAGACGGGACTGGCCATGGCCTCACTCGAACACGCTGCCGCCGAAGGATGCGGCTGTCACAAGCATGGCGGAGAGCGGAATGTGAGTCAATTTGGCCAGCGCAGGCCGCCCGCTCACCGCCCCGCCCGCAGCCGCCGCCAGCGCTGCATGAAGTCCTGCGCGAGCTTGAAGAGGCGCGGGTTGTCGCGCACGAAGGCGACGCCCCGACCGCGATACTTGATGGCGCCGCTCGCGGCCAGGCCCTTCAGCGTGATGCCGTAGCAAAGCTCGGACAGAACCGACTTCACCGCGCCCATATGCTCCTTGTAGCTCTGGTTGCCGACCGACAGGTCGAAATAGTCGAAGCCCTGCCCGCGGCCCCAGCGGATCAGCTCGCCCATGATGCACAGCCCGGGCGAAACGTTGGGCACCGCGGCCTGGTCGATCGCGACCAGCAGCGCATGCAGTGTGCCGAGATGGACCGCAAGGTACTGGACCGCGACCATGACGTCGCCGGCGCGCAGGCCGAAGACGCGTACCGAACCGTCCTTCAGACCGCGCTGCGCCGCGCTTCGGTAGAACTCGGCGACCGGCGGCCGCGCCAGGAGATCGAACCGGCCGAGCTCGCGAAAACGGCTGAGCCGCATTTCGACCAGCTTGCCGAAAATCGAGTCCACCAACGCCGGCGTGTCGGCTTCCACCAACGCCAGGCCACCATTGCGGTCCAGACGGCGCAGGTCCTTGTTGAGGGCCTTGACGAAGGACGGACGGCAGATGCGCTTGACGACGGTGTCGGCGTCGCCATCCATGGCGATGCCGTAACGGGAATGGATGGAATCGCGCGCCGGCGAAAGCAGCGCCAGGGGATTGGCGACGCCGCCGATCTCCTTCGGGATACCGGTGATGTGGATGCGGTCCGCCGGCGGCAGCACGGAAAGCACCGCCGCCCAGGCGGCCTCGGCGGACTGCCTTGTCCAGGGCGTGGCGTCGGCGAGCAAGGGTGCCGCGTAGTCGCAGACCCCGCAGCTCAACCACTCGACCACCCAATGGCCGAACGCGCGGCGCCGCATTAGCGGCACGAGCATGACCGGTTCGGCCGTCGCGGCGTCCCGCAATTCGACGATGGCCAGTTCGGCTTTCGGGGGCATGAGCCGCTCGACGATCCCCTCGGCCCAGGCGAAATGCTGGTGGCCGGTGCACACGCCGGTCGTCTCGAGACGCAGCCAGAGCGGCTTGGCCGTTTCGAGGCTGGTGTGCAACTGCGCCACGTAAGCGATGCCAGCGGCGCCGGCGTGCGGCGCGGCCTCGCCCTCGGCCAGGCCGGTCGTCATCGCGGCCATCGGCATTGCCTGGCTTGCCACATCATTCTCCTATCGTCTCTGCACGGCGAGCGTCGCCGCGCGGCGCCAGGCGCCGACCATCGTGGGGCGCTGCTCGTTGGGGTGCTTGAGGTTCCACATGCGGTTGGCCGTGAAATACCATGAGGCCACCAGCACGAAGGTCTCCGACACCGCGGCGCCGGCCAGCGCCCATGTCGACGGCGCGACGGCCAGCAGGATGCCGATCGTCGCCAGCCCGACGATCGCGCCGGCCATGGTGATGAAGGCGACGATGCGGAAATCGCCCAGAATCTCGAGGACCACGCGCGGCATCACATAGGCCATGATCGGCACGAAGTTGGCGATGGCGAAGAGCCCGATCAGGCCGACCGAGGCATGCTGCAGAGCCTGCGATTTGATCATCGGCAGGATGAACAGGACGCCGCAGCCATAGGCCAGGCTGCCGCAACCCATGACAAGCGCCCAGATCTTGGCCTGCGTCCAGACGCGGTCGAACTCCTTGTTGCGCACCAGCTTTGCAAGTTCCGGCTGCAGCATGTTCGAGAAGGCTAGACTGGAGATGCGCAGCGGCGCGAACAGCACCAGCACCGCCGCCAGCGGGGCGTAGGCGGCAGGCCCGGCGATGCCCGCGACCAGCAGCGCCAGGGATTGCCCCTGGATGTTGGTGGTGGTGGCGCTGAAGCCCGACCAGCAGAGCTGCGGCCAGAGCTTTGCATAGCGCCGCCAGGTCGGCGCGCGAAACGAGACGCGCAGCCTGCGGCGCGCCAGTTTCACCAGCACCGCGATGCCGACGATATTGGCCGCGGCAAGTGCGTAGAAAGTGGTCTGAAGCGCGTTGGCGAAGAACCAGATCGCCGCTGCCGCCAGCACTATGCCCGCGATCGTGAATGCGGCGTCGCTGATGGAGACGACGAGTTGCATGCGGCGCGCGAAGAATGCCGTACGCATATGGCTGCGCAGCGACCAGGCGCAGACGAAGCAGGCGGCGCCGATGCCGCTCGGGTCGCCCAAGAGGCGCATCAGCAGCCCCGTGCCCAGCCCCATCAGCAGCGCCACCACCAGCGCCGCCGATCCGAAGGTCATGTCATACGCGTCGACGCCGGCGCTGTTGGTGCTCTTGCCCATCCATATTGCGGCCGGAACGGCGGTGAGCGAGCGGATATAGGACAGGCCGACGCCGCCCATCACCATGGCCAGCGCGAAGAGGCCGTAACCTTCGGCCGACAGAAGATGCAGCAACGCGATGTTGAGGGCGAAATGGAAGCCGCTCTGCATCGCCTCGCCGCCGATCATCAGCATGAGGCGCCGCACCAGATGGGCCGGGAAGGTGAACTTCACGGGCTCGTCTCCGCCTCGCGGGCGACGCCCGCCCGTCCCCGCCGCGGCGGCGATATGCTCGCTGAAGAGCGTCTCGTAGCGCGTGCGGCCGGCGGCGGCGAAGCCGCGCCAGAGCTCCGGCCGCTGGATGATCTCGCTGAGCTTGCCGGCAAGGGCCTTGGCATCCCCCGGCGGCACATGCCAGCCGGTCTCGCCGTCGGCCACCACTTCCACCAGTCCGCCGATCGCCGACACCAGCGGCGGCCTGCCCCAGCCCATCGCCTCGATGGCGACGCGACCGAGCGATTCCGGGCGGCGCGACGGCACCGCCACGATATCCGCCCAGCGATAGTGGTCGGTCGGGTCGGAGACGAAGGGCAGCACCTCGACATGCCCTGTAAGCCCCATGCGCCCGACCAGCTCGGCGAGCGCCTGCTCGCGCTCGACGCTTTCGAAGGCGCCGCCGACGAGACGGACCTCGACGCGATTGCGCAACCCAGCGGGAAGCGAGGCGACTGCTTCGAGCAGCACCTCCTGCCCCTTGATGCGGTTGACGCGGCCAAGCAGCAGGACCCTGAGCGGGCGGCTGCCGTCATAGGTCACCGGCAGGGCCAGCGGCCCGGCGACGCCGTTATAGACGACATGCGTGCGCCGCCCCCTGGCATCGATGGCCGGCGGATCGCCGAACGTTGCGCGCGTGGCGCGCGAGTTGAAGATCAGGTCCGCACGGCTCCAGCGCATCAGGGCGACAAGCACCTTGCGCAATATGCGCTCGGGGATTTCGTGGATGTGCAGCAGCGCCTTGCGCGGCAAAAGCCGCGCGGCCAGCGCATAGTCGGCGATGATCGAGGTGTTGATATAGGTCAGGTCGCTGCCCCGCATGCGGCGCCAGGCGCGCCAGAGCGCCGCGGGCAGTCGCGCCATCTCGACGGTGGCGAGCCTGAGCATCGCCTGGCGCCTGAGCACCCAGAGCGGCTCGAACACGATGCGGCTGGCATGCGGCTTGAGGATCTCGACGATCGGCCCCTGGCGCGGCAGCACGACCTCGATCTCGGCGGCCGGAAACGCGGCGCGCAGCGCAGCCACGCTCTCGGCGAAGCTGCGGTCCGAACCATAGAGCTCGTAGCCCTGATGAACGCAGGCAATGCGCATCACTTTCTTTCCACCTGCACCTCGAGTCCGCTCGGCACCGGGCCCTTCAAGCGCGGAAGAAACTTCATGCCAAATCCGCACGCCGCTCCACCCAGCGGTGGCCACTGCAGGCCCGGGAGCAAGGATCGTGCCGGCTTCCTGATTGCCCTGCTGCGGCCCTGGTACCCGACCGTGCCCCGTATCGACACAGATACGTCGCGAAGGTTGACCGATAATGAAGCAAGCCCCGCGCTCTGAAGAGAAATTTTACACCTTCATGCGAGTATCCACCCTGGGGGTACCCCTGGCACGGAAGTTGCTGGGCGGTCATTGACATAGCGACAACCATGACCGGACCCCGGGGGAATCCTTTTATTTTGAAACCGGAACTATCTTCCAACCCGATCGAAAAGCCTTCGATCCTGATCCTGGGGACACGCGGCATTCCGGCTTCCCACGGCGGCTTCGAGACTTTCGCCGAGCGGCTGGCGCTTTTCCTGGCCGGACGCGGCTGGAAGGTCGGCGTCTATTGCCAGAAGGAAGTCGAGCGCGTCGGCCAAAGGGTGACGAGCGACACCTGGCGCGGCATCGAGCTCATCACCATCGAGGTCGCCTCCAGCGGGCCGCGCGCGACGCTGGAGTTCGACTGGCAATGCGTGCTCGATGCCGCCAGGCGCCCCGGCGTGTGCCTGGTGCTCGGCTATAACGGCGCGGTGTTCCTGACCTGGCTCAGGCTCATGCGGCGCAGGATCATCACCAATATGGACGGCATCGAGTGGCGGCGGCCGAAATGGGGGCCGGCGGCGCGCGCCTGGTTCTGGCTCAACGAATGGATCGGCGCCTGGCTGTCGCAACGGCTTATCGCAGACCACCCGGCGATCGCCGACCATCTGGCGACGCGGCGGCCGCACAGCGCCATCACCACCATCGCCTATGGGGCCGACCCGGTGACCTCGGCGCCGGAGGAACCCGTTCGCGCGCTCGGGCTCGAGCCCGGCAAATACCTGGTCTCGATCGCGCGCATCGAACCCGACAACAACATCCTGCCGATCATCGAAGCTTTCCGCCGCCGCGATCGCGGCGACATGAAGCTGGTGGTGCTGGGCACGCTCAACGACGAGATCCCCTACCATCGCGCCGTGCGCGAGGCGGCAGGCACCACGGTGATCATGCCAGGCGCGATCTACGACCAGGCGAGCGTGAAGGCGCTGCGCTACCATGCGCGCGCCTATATGCACGGCCACACTGTGGGCGGCACCAACCCCTCGCTGGTTGAGGCGCTGGCTGCCGGCAACATGGTGATCGCCCATGACAACCGCTACAACCGCTGGGTCGCCGGCGAGGCGGCGATCTATTTCAACGACACCGACAGCCTGAGCGCACGGATCGACACGGCGCTGGCCGACGACGCGCTGGTGGCGCGTTGCAGCAAGGCGGCGCGGGCACGCGCCCGCGAGGCCTTCCGCTGGGAAGACGTGCTCACCGCCTATGAGAAGGAAGCGCTGCGGCAGCTCGGCGGCGCCACCGCCGCGCCGGCGCAAGCCGACCGGGCCAAGCACGCATGACTGGGCACGCATGACTGGGGCACGCATGACTGGGCACGCATGACCGGCTGGTCTCGCCGCCGTCTGCTCGGCGCGGCGCTGGCCGTGGCGACGGCGCCGCTGGCGGTCCCGCCGCTCGTATCTAGAGCGCGCGCCGCCGGCGAATGGCCTTTCAGGCGCGGCGTCAACGCCTGGCCGTGGTTCGCGCTGACGCGCGAATACCCGGCGCCACGCACCGACTATGACTGGCCGCCTTTCCAGTCGCAGCGGCCGGTGCCGACGCCGGCTGACCTTGCCCGGCTGCGCGCCAGCGGGCTTGACTTCATCCGCCTGCCTGTCGATCCGGGCCCGTTTCTGGTCGCCGATGCGGACCGACGCGCCGACCTCATGGCGATGCTCAGTGCGGCGGTCGAAGCGGCTTTGGCCGCCGATCTCGGCGTCATCGTCAACGTGCAGGCCAATGGCGCCACCCATTACTGGAACCCCGAGCGCATGATTTCCAGCACCGGCGCGCCGGAATTCGCCCGCTACCGGGCCTTCGTCGCCGACGTGGCGGGCATGCTCAAGGACATAGCGCCCGGCAGGGTCGCGCTGGAGCCGGTCAACGAGCCGCCGCAGGACTGTTCCTCCGAGGTGTGGCCCAAGGTGCAGGCAGCGCTGCTGACCGCCGCGCGTGGCGCGGCGAAAGACCTACCGATCGTCGTCACCGGCGGCTGCGGCTCGATGGTGCGGGGCCTCACCGCGCTCGATCCGGCGCCGCTGGCGGAATTCGAGCCGATCCTGTTCACCTTCCACTTCTACGAACCCTACCTGTTCAGCCATCAGGGCGCGCCATGGATGCGCGAGCCGGTCTACCGCGCGCTGAACAACGTGCCGTGGCCAGCCTCGGCCGGCACATTGGAACAGACGCTGGCCTCGGTCCGGGCCAGGATGGCTGAGGATACGGAGAGGTCCGACG
>NZ_RZSA01000312.1:0-6481 GCF_003998075.1 Mesorhizobium sp. M2A.F.Ca.ET.037.01.1.1
GCCATGCAGGTGCCGATATAGCCGGGCAGCGCCTGCCGGGTCAGCATGTTGCGGCAGCCGGCAAGTTCGGCCGAGCGCTTCGCATGGAACTCCGGTGTGAACCACACTTTCATGATGCCGTCGGCGATCACCTCGATGCCGTCGCGCTCGACGGTGGCGATGCGCGTGTTCCAGCTCTCTGCGGTGCCTATTTTATGCGCGGTGTCGCTGAGGATCAGCGCCTCCACACATTTGGGATGGCGGTTATAGAGCCTCTGCGCGATCAGGCCGCCGACCGACAGGCCGTAGAGCACCACCTTTCCGAAGCCGAAATGATCGATAAGGCCCAACAGGTCGTCGACATGGTCGTTAATCGATCGCACGCCGCTGCCGATATCGGAAAGCCCGTGACCGCGCTTGTCGTAGACCAGCATAGGCATTTCCCCGGCAAGCCGCGCGACGACATCGTCCCATATCCGGAAGTCGGTGCCGAGCGAATTGATGAAGATGATCGGACGCGACGAGCCGGCCGCCTCGATATGGCGGTGATGCAGCGCGACGCCGCCTATGCTGACGAATGGCACGATTTCGATCCTCCGAACCCACATTGCACCAGCAATTTGGTTCGGTAAATCGAAACCATCCGAGGTTGCTTCGGCCGGCTCCTGATGCGGGCCCTGCCGCCTACCCCAGCGTCAGTCCTGCCTTCCTCGCTTCCTCGCGCAGGAACGGCAGCCCGACCTCGATGACGTCGCGCGGGTCTTCCGCCACCGGCCGCCACACCGCGAGCCCGCCGGCGATGTCGACATCGACATGGTTCATGCTTTCAAGCGTGATCGCGCCCTGATAGCCGATGTCGGCGATCGCCTTCATGCAGGCGGCCCAGTTGAGCATGCCGCGCCCCGGCACGCCGCGATTAGCTTCCGACACATGCACATAGCCGAGATAGGGCGCCGCCGCCTCGAAGCCGGACGCAAAACTCTCTTCCTCGATATGCATGTGGTAGGTGTCGAGATGGATGAAGATGTTGTCGGCGCCGACCCGCTCGATAATCCGCGCCGCGTCGATGCCGCGGTTGATCAGATGCGTCTCATAGCGGTTGCAGGGCTCGATGCCGAGCTTGAGGCTGCGGGACTTCGCCGACTTCGCCGCACGTTCGAGGAAGCGGCACATGCCGTCGATCTCCTTTTGCGTCGGCGCCCGTCCGGTGGTCTTGCCGATCGTGCCGTATGTGACGCCGCCCAGCGCCTCGGCGCCCACCTCGTTGCAGACCTTGAAGGCCGGCTGCAGGAAATCGAGCGCCTCGTCGGGCCGCTCGACCACATCGAGCGCGCGCGGCAGGCCGAGCGACGGGATAAGCTCGACGCCATAGTAATTGGCAAAGCCGCGCGTGCGCTTGGTGTCGATCTCCTCGGGGCGCAGCAGCGGTATCTCCATCAGCCCGATGCCGAGTTCCTTCAGCCGATCCATCTGCGGCTCGATGCGGGCGAGGTCCCAGACCGGTGCGATGGCAAAAGTGTGCAGTCCGAAGGTATTCATGTCAGCCTCGTTGCTCATGCGCCGCCGCGGCGGCAATGTCGCCGCCGCCGACGATGCGGCTGACGACTTCGTTCATATTGGTGTTGGCGGTGACGAGATCGGCGTCCGCCCTGCCGTGCCGCAGCACGACGATGCGGTCGGTGACCGACAGCACGTCGTTCAGCCGGTGCGAGATCAGGATGACGGCGATGCCTTCCGACCTGAGCCGCCGGATGAGGTCGAGCACGCTCTGCACCTCGCGCACGGCAAGCGCCGCCGTCGGCTCATCCATGATGACGAGTTTTGGGTCGAAGGTGAGCGCCCGCGCGATCGCCACCGTCTGCTGCTGGCCGCCCGAGAACGAACCGACGGAACGGTTGATCGACGGCAGATGCGCGCCCAAGCGCTCGATCATCTTCGACGCCTGGCGGTCCATCTCGCCTTTGTCGACGAAGCCGGGGAACAGGCCGAACAGCCGCTTCGTCGGTTCGCGCCCTAGGAAGATGTTCGAAGCCACGTCCTGCTGCTTGGCCAGCGAAAGATCCTGGTAGATCATCTCGATGCCGAGTTGGCGGCGATGTCCAGGGTCGAGCGCAAGGATGTCCTTGCCGTCGAATTCGATCGAGCCCGAGTCGGCGCGGTAGATGCCGGTGATGGTCTTCATCAGCGTCGACTTGCCGGCGCCGTTGTCCCCGACCAGCCCGACCACCTCGCCGGCCGCGACGGACAGATCAACGCCATGCAAGACGTCGACCGCGCCGAAGCTCTTGCGGATGCCGCGAAGCGAAAGCAGGGTCATACGCGTGACTCCTTCCGCACCTGGTATTGGTCGATGAACACGGCGAGGATCAGCACCGCGCCGATCGCCATCTGCTGGTAGTAGGATTGCACCGCAAGCAGCGTCAGTCCGTTCTGCAACACGCCCATGATCAGCGCGCCGATCATGGTGCCCAGGATCGAGGCGCGGCCGCCGAACAGGTTGGTGCCGCCGATGATCGCCGCCGTGATCGCGGTAAGCTCGTAGTTGATGCCGGCCGTCGGGTCGCCTGCGTTGACGCGCGCGGTGAAGAGCAGGCCAGCGAGGCCGGCAAGCGCGCCGGAGAGCGTATAGATGATGCGGCGGTGATGCTCGACGCGGATGCCTGCGGCGCGCGCCGCGCCTTCGCTGTCGCCCAGCGCCAGCGTGTGGCGGCCGAAGCGTGTATAGGCGAGCACCGCATGCGCGACGATCGCCGTCAGCACGAAGATGATGACCGGCATCGGAATGCCGAAGGGTCGGCCCTGCCCGATAAAGACGATCTCGGGCGGCAGGCCGTAGATCGCCCTGCCCTGCGAGATGACCAGCGCCAGCCCGCGCGCGAGACCCAGCATGCCGAGGGTGACGATGAAGGCCGGCACGAAGGCGCGGGTGACCAGTTGGCCGTTGATGTAGCCGGCGATCGCGCCGGCCAGGATGCAGGCGATCACCGCCAGAACTGACGGCCAGCCGAGATTGACGGCGACGAAGGCCCCCGCGACACCGGCGAGCCCCATCACCGAGCCGAGCGATAGGTCGAGCCCGCCCGAGCCGATGACGAAGGTGGCGGCGATCGCCAGCACGCCGATCGTCGAGGTCGCGAGCAGGATGTTGAGGAAGTTGCTGAGCGATAGGAAATAGGGCGACAAGAGCGCCATCGCCGTGCTCAGCGCCAGAAGCACCACCAGCGACTCCAGCCTGATGTGGAGCCTTTCGACGGATGCGCGCTGCACCCGCGCCCAGAAACCGGGCTGTTCAGAAGCCATGTCTTTGCACTCTTCGGGTAGGGGAGTAGGGGAGTAAGGCAGTAGGGCAGCAGGGAGTAGAGGAGCCAGGCCTGAGAAGCGCAACTTTTGCCTTCCCTTACTGCCCTACTCCCTTACTGCCCTATTCCCGTTCTCCATCCTACTTCACATACTGCAGCATCGGCTCCTTGCCGGCGTCGATCACGTCCTTGGTCAGCACCAGCGTAGGCACCGCGATGCTGTCCTCGACCTTGTCGCCCGCCAAGGCCTTCTTGACGTTCTCCACCGCCTGCTTGCCGACGAGGTAGGGAAGCTGCGCCACCGAGGCATTGAGGCGGCCTTCCTTGATCGACTTCACCGCGTCCGAATTGCCGTCGACGCCGATGATCGTCACCTGCGGGCCCTTGCCAGCGGCGTAAACCGACTCCACCGCGCCGAGCGCCATGCCGTCATTGGCGCAGAAGATGGCGACGAGGTCGGGATGCGCGGTCAGCGTGTCGGTGGCGATCGAGGCGGCCTTGCCGCGGTCCCAGTCGCCCGGCAGCGAGGCGACGATCTCCAGCCCGGGCGCCAGCTCTTTCAGCTTGTCGGCAAAGCCCTTGGCGCGCTTCTCGCCGGTGATGTTGCCGGAGAGGCCTTCGATGACCAGCACCGGCCCCTTGGCGTCCTTACCGAGCTTGCTTGCAAGATATTCGGCGCCCTGCGCGCCGGCGGCGATGTTGTCGGAGCCGATATGGAAGGTCACCTTGACGCCTTCCTTGTCGAGCACCGCCTGGTCGAGATTGTTGTCGAGGTCGACGATCTTGATGCCGGCGTCCTGCGCCGACTTAAGGCAAGGCAGAAGATTGGTCGAGTTGATGGCGGCGGTGATCATCGCCACCGGCTTGCGCTCCAGCATGGTGTTGCAGAGGTTGAGCTGCGGCTCGGCCGCCTGGTCGCTCTCTGCCGCTTGCTGGAAATATTTCACCCCGGCTTGTTTGGCGCCGTCCTCGACGCCCTGCGCCATCGCGCCCCAGAACGGATTGGCCAGCGTCTTCATCAGCACGCCATATTCGCCGTCTTCGGCCTTGGCGACGCCGATGGCGGAAAACGCAAGCGCGGCGCCGACGGCAAGCGTAAATCGATTTATCTTCAAGAAATGCGATGTCATTCGATCCTCCATTCGATCTTTGGCGCCGGATGCCTTGGCCAGGGCCGGCGCATGTTTCCGTTCACGACAATGGGGGCTATTGTCGGTCTCCTCCCCCGGAATGCGGGCCGTTGCCTGGCGAGCCAACGGATTCCCGCTCCAACACCTGGCAGGGTTCGAGCCGCGCCGTGGGTGGTCCCACCGCGCCTTCGACCCTGCGAAACAAAAGGTTCATCGCCCCGCTGGCGATCTGGCGCACCGGCTGCACCACGGCGGCGATCGCCGGCCATGTCACCTGCATCCATTCGGCGTCGTCGAAGCCGACCAGCGAGATGTCGTTCGGGCAATGCCAACCGCGCCGGCGGAATTCGGACAGCGCCACAAGCGTGCCCTTGAGCAGCAGCGAATAGACAGCGGTCGGCCGCTCGCCCCGACCGAAATAATCGCGCAGCGACGATCGCAGCGGCTCGACGCTGACCTCCGACGTGATCACGTCGATGCGGATGGACGGGTCGAGCGCCAGCGCCTGGGTGCGAAAACCTTCCAGGCGAGCGCGCACGGTTGCCGCGCCTTCGGCGAGACCGATGATCAGGATGTGCTTGTGGCCCTTGCCCACCAGCATCCGCGCAACCTCGGCGCTGGCGGCGGCGCTGTCGGCCGAAACGGTATCGAAAGCGTCGTCGGACAAGACGCGGTCGATCAGCACGCCGGTCATGCCGTTGGCTTTCATGAAGGAAGCCGCCGGCCCGTGCTCGTTGCGCACCGGCGCCAGCACCACGCCGGCAACGCGCCAGTCATGCATGCGGCCCAAGATCTCCTTTTCGCGCGCTTCCGATTCACGGCTCGACGCCGCGACCAGCGTGTAACCGCGCTGTTCGGCAAGGCCCTCCAGCTCGGTGACCATCTGGCCGAAGAACTCGCTTTCAAACTCGGGCATGATGGCGCCGATGATGCGGCGCTTGGCCCTGCGCATGTCGGAAGCTAGTGGATCGACGCGATAGGCCAGACGCTCGACGGCATCGAGGACGCGCTGCGCATTTTCGGGCTTCACCGTTGTGACACCGGCCAGCACCTTGGAAACGGTGGCCGCGGACACGCCGGCATGGCTTGCCACGTCGTGGATCGACGGACGCCTTTGCCGGGCTTCCTGTTGTGCCATTGACCTCCTCCCGAGGGTAGGCAGTCGATTTCCTGCCTTGCTATTCTAATCGATAAATCGATTTTTCGTTCTTGTAAATCGTTTCATCGTGGATAAGACTCGAAGATGTGATTGACGCGATCCAATCGTGTCCGGGAGGAAAATCATGTCCGACAAGACCTTGCCGCTGGTGATCAGCGCGCCCGAACCGCGCACGCTAGACCTTATCTTCACGCCGCCGCAACTGGCGCGCCTGCGCAGCCATTATCGCATTGTCGAGACCACGCCGGAAGGTGTTTCCGCCCTACCCGCCGAGACGCTGGCCGAGGCGCGTTACATCATAGGCCAGCCGCCGATTTCAGCAGAGACGCTGGAGAAACTGACGGCGCTGCGCTGCATCTTCAATGTCGAGACCAACCTCCTCAACAACATGCCCTATGAGACGCTGTTCGCGCGCGGCATCCATGTCGTCACCACTGGTCTTGTCTTTGCCGAACCGGTGGCCGAGCTCGGCCTCGCCATGGCGCTCAATCTCGCGCGCAACATCGTCGACGCCGATCTCGCCTTTCGCGAGGGCAAGGAACTCTGGGGCGGCGACGGCAACCAGACCGCGCGGCTTCTCTCCGGCGCAGATGTCGGCATCATCGGCTTCGGCGACCTCGGCCGTGCGCTCAACCGCCTGCTGACCGGCTTCCGCACCCGCACCAAGGTCTACGATCCGTGGCTGCCGCCGTCGATCCTGGTCGACAATGGCGTCGAGCCGGCCTCGCTGGACGAGGTGCTGTCGCAAAGCGATTTCGTCTTCGTCGTCGCTTCCGTCACCAGCGAGAACCAGGGTTTTCTCGGCGCCGACTCTTTTGCCAAAATGCGCCAGGGTGCCGCCTTCATCCTGCTCAGCCGCGCCGGCGTCGTCGATTTCCAGGCGTTGATGCAAGCCGTGAAGAGCGGCCACATCG
>NZ_RZSA01000313.1:0-6480 GCF_003998075.1 Mesorhizobium sp. M2A.F.Ca.ET.037.01.1.1
GAATACGTCAAGATCTGCGACGTCTACGGCTCGGGCTATTTCTACATCCCCGGCACAGAGACCTGCCTGCGCGTCGGCGGCTATGTCCGTTACGACATCGGCGTCGGCGATGTCGGCTCGTTCGACGGCGCCAAGTCCTTCGACCATGAGGACGGCGATGAGCAGAGCACCTTCTACAAGAATACCCGCTTCACGCTGAAGACCTGGACCGGCCAGGAGACCGAGCTCGGCACGTTGAAGACCTACACCGAGACCCGCTTCAACTTCGGCAACCGCAACGGCTACCCATCGGCAGACGATCCGACCACGGCAGCGGATGAATTCAACAGCAATCCTGCCGGCAACAAGAACGTTTCGCTGAACTTCGCCTGGATCCAGCTCGGTGGCCTCCGCGTCGGTAAGGACGAATCAGCCTTCGATACGTTCATCGGCTACGCCGGCAACGTCATCCAGGATACGATCGTCCCCTATGGCGACTTCGACACCAACGTCGTCCAGTACTATTTCGACGCCGGCAACGGCTTCTCGGCCGTGGTCTCGCTGGAAGAAGGTTCGGGCGTCGTCGGCACGATCGACAGCTACGTTCCGCATGTCGTCGGCGGCGTGAAGTGGACTCAAGGGTGGGGCGCCATCACCGGCGTCGTTGCTTACGACAGCAACTACGAGGAAGTTGCCGGCAAGGTTCGCCTGGATGTGAATGTCACCAACGAACTGTCGCTGTTCGGCATGTTCGGCTATGGCAGCGACGACAACCTCAACGACCCGACCTATGCCATCGGGGCCGGTGGTCGCGGCTTCTATAAAATCTGGGGCGGCAACTGGGCATTCTGGGCCGGCGGCACCTACAAGTTCAACGAGAAGACCTCGTTCAATCTCCAGGTGTCGGGTGATCAGGACAAGAACTATGGCGTGGCGGCGAACGTCGCCTATGACATCGTACCCGGCTTCACGGTCACGGCCGAAGTCGATTGGGATCACTTCGGCAAGTTCGATGATTGGGTTTCGGGTGCCGACGTCGTCAACTTCACCGGCGCCGACAAGAAGAACAGCGTCGGCGGTCTGCTCCGCTTCCAGCGCTCGTTCTAACAGGCGTCGCCTGATCGAAATCGAAACCCGGCGGGCGATCGCCGGGTTTTTCATTTGGTTGCGAGGTGAAGACCCGCGGTGCCTTAAGCGCGCCGCAGGTGCCTGATGGCAAGTGCGTGTTCGCCAACCGTCAGATAAGCATCGCCCAAACTGAAGTGGAAACATGGGTCGAGTGGCGTCTGGTCGACCGCCCGAGCAAGGTATTTGATGGACAACTTATCATCGACGCCCAGTCCCAGCGTCCCCAACATGTACAAAGCCATCGGGTGCTCGGGCGTCCTTGCCAAAACGCGACGACACAGTTCCTCGGCCTCGGGCAACCTGCCCGCCAGCTGAAGTTCCAGCAACATTTCATTGGCCTGCATACGCGGCTTCGCCTTCGGCTGCTTGAGTGTTGGCTGTTTTACAGTCTGCTTTGGCGCGGGTCCGCTCTTCAAATGCTTGGACCAGCCAGGGGCGGTCGGTTATTCATCCCGCCTCGCTAACAAAAAGAGGCGCGGGAATCCAGCCGTGGTGCAACCGGCAACGGACCCGCGCTATTTGCCCCTTTCGACAACTTGCACCCACTCCCCGCCCACGCTAGCAAGAAGCCCCCTTTCTCAACCAAGCCCATTGCCATGCGCCAGCGCCCTTCCCTCGCGCCGATCATCGGCGCGCTTCCCACCACGGTGCCGTTCGTCGGTCCGGAGGCGCAGGAGCGCGAGCGCGGGCGGCCTTTTCGCGCCCGCATCGGCGCCAATGAAGGCGGTTTCGGGCCTTCGCCACGCGTTATCGCGCGCATGGAGAGCGTCGCGCGCGATCGATAGCGGCCTTGCTTTCGGCTGTCCGGTCTTGGGTTGTGGAATTCTCTTTCCCGACGGATCTTTCAGGTGTTTGGACCAGGCGGGCGGCAGCCGGTTGTTCATCGTGTCTGGCTTGCAAAAAGGGGCAACAGAATCCAGCCTCTCGGGCGCTGAAGGCAGGTCACCTCCCAATCGCCCCGCCGTTTACGCCACCTAACACGATCACTGGGTCGTCGCATCGCCCTTCAGGATCGTCTCGAGCTCATCTGGCGGGGCGTTGTTCGTTTTTCCTTCAATGGCCGCGACGGGCGCGCTGACCGTGCTTGCCGCGACGTTGCCGATCGTGTCGACCGTGCCGGCAACCACAAGGCCGAGTTCGTCGCCAAGCCCCACTCTCGAATCCGTCAAGGTCTGGCCGGAAGCAAGTTGCGCGCCGAGCAATTGGACGATCTCCGGACTTTCAGCGAACTTGCTGTGATTCAAGCGATCTGCGGTCTTTACGTCGGTCAGATCAAGCACGGTTATTCCAGCTGCCTGGAGCTTCGATTTGTACGGCTCCTTCGACGGGTCGGCCTGCCCCACCCTGTCGACATTGCCCGCAATCAGGCGCGAGACGGCAAGCGCCCGGTCGTCCCGCGAGACGGTGATGGTGAACTTCGGCTTTTTCGGCCCAAGCTCGGTCCACTGGCGACCAAAGACATCCACGTCGAGATCGGGAGACGCAAGGATGACGTTCCTGATCTTGGGCGAAACGCGCCCATCCTCCAGCGCCATCTGCCTCAGCGATTCCATCGCCAGCCAGGTGCCCATCGAGTGGGCCATGACGGTGACGTCGGTCACGCTGCGGTCGTCGGCCAAGGCCTTCAATGTCCGCTCGAACGCAGTGCGCGAGAAATTCGCGCTTTCCTTGTCGTAGTTGTAGCCAAGCACACTGGCGCGCGACGGCCATGTGAAGAGAATCGGCACGACGTTCGCCCGCGAGTCATGCACGAACTGCGCGAAGCGAAAGACCGAGTCCTCATACCGGTTGTTGAAGCCATGCACGAAGACGAGAACATGGCCGTTCGAATTGTGAGCATGCAGCCATTTGTGAGCCTCGGGAACCGACAGGTTTCTTGCGGCAAGAACCGCGAAATCCTTTTGGGGGTTTGGCGGCAGCTTTTTCGGCCACTCGACCGTGCCCGGCGCACGGTTCGGCGGAATCGAGATGGTCAGGTCGGTCAACGAAAGCGCCGGGCTGCGCTCGCCCGTGAACAAGGTCGCCGGGTCACCGGAAGGCTTGCGGCTGGTCGCGACCAACATCGTCACATCCGATGCCGCCGGCGAAACCAAGCTCGCGGGGATCGGCGCCAGAACCCCTTCGGGTCCAGTTCCGCACGCCGTGAGCGTAAGGAATATGGCCGATATGGCTGCTGCAACCCGCCAGCGCGCCGGTTTGGACCTCCCGGCGCCGCGATGCCCATGGAGGGCGCTGCGCCCTCCTCTCATGACGGACGCGCGATGCATCGAAAACCCAGGTGGCAAGTGGACGTATCCACGGGCTGCGCCATGCGAGCGGCCGGCCGGTACCGTCGGCAATAGCTGGGGGCGCACAGGAAGGACCCGCCCTTGGTCACCTTGCGTGGAATTTTGATGTCGGGTGTCAGCGGGTCGAAGCTCGCCTCACGCTCGCCGCCGCGCGGATTTTCCATCGTACAGCAAGGGCTCTCGATCCGGCGATGTTCCTGGTACCAGTCGGTGGTCCACTGCCAAACATTGCCGGCCATGTCATGGAGCCCGTAGCCATTTGCCGGAAACGAGCCGACGGGCGCAGTCCATTCGTAGCCGTCTTCGCAATCGTTGCGGAAAGGGAACTCGCCCTGGTAGGTGTTGGCCATATGCTGGCCGCCGGGCGTCAGCTCGGCGCCCCAAACGAATTCGGCGCCCTCCAGCCCGCCGCGCGCGGCAAACTCCCACTCGGCCTCGGTCGGCAGAGCCTTCCCCGCCCAGTTCGCATACGCTTCCGCGTCCTCATAGGCGATGTGCACGACGGGATGGCTGTCGAGCCTCTTCAGCCCGCTGGCGGGGCCGCGTGGGTGCCTCCAGTTCGCGCCACGGACGTAAGCCCACCAATTATAGTGATTGTTGCGATCGATGCCGCGCGAAGGCCTCACGAACAAGGCGGAAGCCGGCGCCAATGATTCTGCACTGGCGCCGGGATAGTCCGCGGCATTCGCTGGACGCTCGGCCAGCGTGACATAGCCGCTGGCCTCGACGAAGCGGCTGAACTCGGCATTCGTGACCGTCGCGCGATCCATCCAGAAGCCGCCGACGACGACGCGATGCGCCGGCGCCTCTTCCGGATAGTGGCTGTCTGAGCCCATCAGGAATTCGCCGCCGGGGATCCAAAGCATATCGGCGTTTGACGAATCCGTTGGCTTTGCTGCAGGTCGCGCTTCAGTCATCGGCTGGTCTCGTCTGAACGGCAGAGCGCATCCGCCGTTCAATCCCCCGCAGCGAACATTTCCTCCGGGCTTGGTGTCACCAGCGGCGTGAAGTAGGTCAGCCGCACTGCCTCCATAAGCAACAGCGGGGGTTTCATCTGGGCTGCGAGCTCGGTGATCCTTGCCTGCAACACCTTGACCTTATCAGGATACTTATCAGCCAAGTTAGTGGCCTCCGATTTGTCCTGCGACAAATCGAACAGCTCTATCTTTTGCGGCAACGTTGCCGACCACAACAATTTCCATTCGCCCTCGCGCACCGCACCGGCCATCGGATCGACATTGTAGACGATCTCTGTGCGCGGCGAAGGTTTGCCCTCGCTGATGGCCGGCCACATATCCACGCCGTCCAGCGGTTTATCCTTGCCAGGCTTGGCGCCGGCCAGCCCAGCCAGTGTCGGCAACATGTCGACGACATGCATGAGGCCATTGAAGACGCCAGGCTTGACCTTGCCGGGCCAGTTCATGAAGGCGACCGAGCGGGTGCCGCCCTCATAGAGGGTGCCCTTGCCTTCGCGATAGGGGCCGTTATCCGCAGGCAGCTTGCCACCCACCTTCGAGTCGCCCGCAAACATCGAGTTAACGACGCCACCGTTGTCGCTCATGTAGACGATCAGGGTATTGTCGCGAATCCCTTTCTTCTCAAGGGCGGCAACGACATTGCCGATCTCGTCATCGATCACCGAGATCATTGCGGCATAGGCTCTGCGGTTCTCGTCGGCGATGTTCTTATATCGGTCGAGATATTCCTTCGGAGCCTGGAATGGCGTATGGGGCGCGGTGAAAGCGAGGTAGAGAAAGAGCGGCTTCTTCTGATCGTGAGCGTTGATGACCCGGACAGCTTCCTGACCGAACAACGTGTTGTCGAAGCCCGGCTCCTTGATCGGCTTGTTGTTCCTGTACCAGTCCGCGATACCATGCGATGCATGTTTGAAATGGTCGATCTCGCCGACCGTCGCCCCGTAGAATGAATCAAATCCACGCTGCTTCGGCCAGTAGTCCGTCTTGGCATGGCCGAGATGCCATTTGCCACTCATCGCCGTCTGGTAGCCCGCGTCTCTTAGGATTTGCGAAAGAAGTGTCTCATCGAGCGGAAGGCCATAGGTTCCCGCTGCGGGGACAACGCCAACCTGCATGCCATAGCGCAGCGGATAGCGGCCGGTCATGAGGGCGCTGCGCGTTGGTGTGCACATCGGCTGCACGTAATATTCTTCGAGCTTCGTCCCTTCCGCGGCAAGCTTGTCGATGTTGGGCGTCTTGATGTCCGAGCCGTGATAGCCGACGTCTTTCCATCCCTGATCGTCCGCAACGATGAAGACGATGTTCGGCTGCGAGGGCTGGGCCGCCGCCGTCTGGACGCCCGCAAGGCCGGCGAGCGCGCCGGAAAGGCCGACAGGTGCTGCAAATCGCGAAACCGCAGCCGCAGTGCCGCCCATCAAAGCGTCCCGTCGCGTGATTCTGTTGGTTGCACCGGCTTCGGCCGGGAAGTCTCGATCGTTGCTCATATTATGCCCCTGCTCTGCTAATTCACGCCGTTCTGCTCAATACCGCGGCGCGTCTGGTGTTCTGGCGCCAATCATTTGCCTGGAATCCAAAGGCGCGGCGGCTCAGCACCCACGTCTGCCGCTGCCGTTGCTGCGGCGCGCTCAATGTCCTCTGCGCACACCTGCGAATAGCCCTGCCTGTTCATGCTCCCCACTCGCCGTGCGTCGGCGGTATTTCCGCGCTATTTGGCCTCGCGCTGTTTTCGCTTAAGTTATTGCTAATAGAACCGTGCCGCTATCCACTTTGCGCAAAGGAGGCATTTTTTGGCGTCCTGACCTGCGTCGCCGTCCCGGGAGATGCTTTGCTGTGGCTCGTCACGCGGGCGGCTCAGACGCGCCCCCGAGCGCACGTCACCTTTCGCTTGCCTGGGCGCCTTGGCCCACCGTAAGCGCCTTGCCAATCCACTCTAGTCTGCTGGTGCAGACCATTGCCGATACGATCGTGCTGTGGAACGGAATTCCATTTTACCGCCGGCTGCAGAAATGCGCCGTCGAACGCCGGCGGGCGATGCCTGGCTCCGCCATCGCTCAGCAGCCCAATACCGAATGCAGGCGCCGCAGAGAACCAACCACGTCATCTCAATC
>NZ_RZSA01000314.1:0-6474 GCF_003998075.1 Mesorhizobium sp. M2A.F.Ca.ET.037.01.1.1
GTCGATTGCTATTTTTCAAGGATTTTTGGGAGAATGTTCTCAGGGATGGTGCAATCCAGGGTAATTCGTGCTCCTCCAGAGTGGAAGATCCAGCGAGCAAGCGGAGCATGGGCTGCCCGACAAATGCCTGGAACCACGGACTTTCAGTGGCAAAACGGCCTCCTTTGAGCGCTTGGCCATTCCCCGCGCGACGCGATAGCATCTAAAACACTCACGGAATCCAGGGAGACAAAAATGGGTGGAAGGCTGGCGGGCAAGGTCGCCATCGTTTCGGGCGGCGCGACGGGGATGGGCGGGGCGGCTTCCGAGCTGTTCGCCGCCGAAGGCGCCAAGGTGGCGATCGTCGACCGCAATGGCGAGGCGGCCGGCAAGACCGTGGCGGCGATCCGGGCGCGGGGCCATGTGGCGGAGCATTTCGTGGCCGATGTTTCGGATGAGGCGCAGGTCGAGGCGGCGGTGAAAGCGGCGACGGATGAGCTCGGTCCGGTCACGGTGCTGTTCAACCATGCCGGCACGATCGTGATAAAGCCCTTCCTGGAGACGACGCTGCAGGAATGGGACTGGCTGCATGCCGTCAATGTCCGCTCGATGTTCCTGATGACGCGCGCGGTGCTGCCCGGCATGATCGCGGCCGGCGGCGGTTCGATCGTCTGCACCTCGTCGATCTCGGCGGTGGCGGCGACGCCGAACGAGGTGCTCTACGACACCACAAAAGGCGCCTGCCACATGTTCGCCCGCGCCATCGCGGTGGAGTTCCGCGACCGCAACATCCGCTGCAACGCCGTCTGCCCCGGCTTCATCCGCACGCCGCATGGTCTGCGCGAGGTGGCGGATCTCGGCAAGCTCGGCGTCGATGTCTCCGATGCCGCCATGGCCGCGCAACAGGGCCGCATCGGCGAGCCGGAAGAGGTGGCGAAGGCGGCGCTGTTTTTGGCCAGCGACGAGTCCAGCTTCGTCAACGGCGCGCATCTGTTTGTCGACAACGCGTTCACGGCGATCTGAGGCTTTTCCTAGCCCCACGAAAGTGGGGAAAGGTAGCTCGGCGAAGCCGAGACGGAGAGGGGACGCCCTGCGTGAACCGGCTGAGAATTTGGGGCAAACGCGGCGCCGAAAGAGCAACCGTCGGCGCAGCCCTCTCTCCGGCCGCTTCGCGGCAACCTCTCCCCCGCTTTGCGGGGGTGAGGAAATCCGCGCCTACCGCTCTTCCCTTCTGAACGGCTTCAGCAGCGCCGAGGGTGCCACTGCGTTGCGCGACATGAAGGCCATGGCAACGATGGTGAAGATGAAGGGCAGCATCAGGAAGGCTTCGTAGGGGATGTGGCCGAGACCGCTCGCCTGCATCCTCAATTGCAGCGCGTCGACGAAGGCGAAGAGCAGCGCAGCCCCTGCCGAGCGCCACGGGTCCCAGCGACCGAACACGACCAGCGCGATCGCCACCCAGCCGCGGCCGGAGACGACGCCGAAGGTGAAGGCATTGAATTGCGCCATGGTGAGGAAGGCGCCGGCAAGCCCCATCAGCGCGCCGCCGAGGATCACCGCTTGGAAGCGCGTGGCGATGACGCTGACGCCGGCCGAATCCGCCGCGCGTGGGTTTTCGCCGACCATGCGTACCGCGAGCCCCCATGGCGTGCGGTAGAGCACGAAGGCGGCGAGCGGAACGGCGATGATCGCCATATAGACCAGCGTGAACTGGTTGAACACGGCAGGGCCGATCACCGGTATGTCCGAGAGCAGCGGGATCGGCGCCAGCTTGAAGCCGTCGATGCTGGGCGGCACCGATTGCTGGCCGAAGATCAACCGATAGAGGAAATAGGCGAGACCGGATGAGAACAAGGTCACGCCGATGCCGCAGACATGTTGGCTGAGGCCCAGCGCGACGGTGAACAGCGCGTGCAGGGCGCCCATCAGCGCGCCGACCAGCACGGCCACCAGCACGCCCAGCCACAGGCTGCCGCTGAGGCTGGCGGCGGTGAAACCGGCCATGGCCGAGAGCAGCATGATGCCTTCGATGCCGAGATTGAGCACGCCGGCGCGTTCGGAAAACATTTCGCCGAGTGTGGCGAAAGCGAGCGGCGTGGCGATGCGGATGATGGCGGCGAGGAAGCCGACCTGGAAAATCTGCTCGAACACCGCGCTCATGTCTGCGCTCCCACGCGGCGGATGCGGTAGGCGGTGAAGAGCAGCGCCACCAGCATGGCAAGCAGCGCCGTGCCCTGGATGACGTCGCTCAGGAAAGCCGGCACGCCGGTCGCGCGCGACATCGCCTCGGCGCCGGTCATGACGGCGGCCAGGAAGATCGCCGCCGGCACCACGCCGAGCGGGTTGAGCCTGGCGAGCATGGCGACGACGATGCCGGAATAGCCATAGCCCGGCGAGATGTCGCTCATCACCTGGAAATGCACGCCGCCAACCTCGCCGACGCCGGCCAGGCCTGCCAGCGCGCCGGAGAGCAGGGCGGTCGAGAGCAGCACGCGCTGGACGTTGATGCCGCCATAGCGCGCCGCTTCCGGATTCTCGCCGGTGACGCGGATCCTAAAGCCGAGCGTGGTGCGGGCGATCAGGAACCAGCAAAGCGGTGCTGCGATCAGCGCCACGACGACGCCGAGATGCAGCCGCGTGCCTTCGATCAGCACCGGGAAGTTGGCGGAATCCTCGATCGGTGGCGAGATCGGGTAGCCGGAAAAGGTGTCCTTCCACGGCCCTTCGATCAGCGCCATCAGCGCGTAATAGATGACCGAGTTTAGCAGCAGCGAGCTCACCACGTCGTCGACTTTGAATTTGATGCGCAACGTCGCCGGCACCAGCGCCACGAGCGCGCCGGCGGCGGCGCCTACAATCGCCATCAACAGCATGGCGAGGGTGCCCGGCATCGGGATCGCGCCGACAAAGCAGCTCGCCACCGCGCCGGCGAGCAGCTGCCCCTCGGCGCCGATGTTCCAGAATTTGGCGCGGAAGGCGATCGCCACGGCAAGGCCGGTGAAGATCATCGGGGCGGCGCGCACCAGCGTCTCGGTGATGGCGTAGCTGTCGCCGAGCGAGGCCGACAGCATCACGCCATAGGCCTCGATCACGCCGGCGCCGGCGATGGCGATCAGGCCACTGCACAGAATGAGCGTCGCGGCGATGGCGATCAGCGGCAGCGCCAGATTGAACCAGGCGGGTGTCGAGGTGCGGGCTTCGAGGCGAAACATCAGGCCGCCTCCTCGGTCTGCCCGGCGCCGGTCATCATCAAGCCGAGCCTGGTGACGGTGGCATCGGCGCTGATAAGCGTGCCGGCGATGCGGCCCTCATACATCACCGCGATGCGGTCCGAGAGCATCAGCAATTCCTCGAGGTCTTCGCCGATGACGATGATGCCGCAGCCTTTGGCGCGCATCGCGAGGAATTTCTCGTGGATGAAGCGGGCGGCGCCGATGTCGAGGCCGCGCGTCGGCTGCGAGACGATCAGCACTTTCGGGTCGAAGGCGAGCTCGCGTGCCAAAAGCGCCTTCTGCAGGTTGCCGCCGGAGAGCGCGCCGGCGCGCACCATCGGGCCAGGGCAGCGTATGTCGTAGGCCTTGATCTGTTCTTCGGCGAAGGCGCGGATCGCCGCCGGGTTGAGCAGGCCTTTGCGGCTGAAGGCCTCGGTGCCGATCCGCGGCAGAACCATGGAATCGGCTAGAGGCAGGTTGGTGACCAGTCCGGTGGTCATGCGGTCTTCCGGGATGCGGCCGAGGCCAAGCGCCTGCAGCTCGCGCGGCGAGAATTGCGTCGCCGTTTTGCCGGCTATCGTCATCGTGCCGGCCCTTGGCGGCAGCATGCCGGAGATGACATCGGCCAGCGCCCGCTGGCCGTTGCCGGAGACGCCGGCGATGCCGAGTATCTCGCCCGCCCGGACGACCAGCGAGACGTCGCGCAGCGGCGTGCCGGCATGGCCGGCGGTGGAAATGCCGTCGAGCGTCAGCACGGCGGCGCCGGGCGTCGAAGCCTCCTTGACCGGCGGGACGATTTCGTGGCCGCACATCAGTCTGGCCATCTCGGCCGAGGTGGTTTCTGCCGGGTGGTCGACGCGGCCGGCGACCTTGCCATGGCGCAGCACGACGCAGCGATGGGTGAGCGCCCGGACCTCGTTCAGCTTATGCGAGATGAAGATGATGCCGAGCCCCTGCGCCGCCATCGAGCGCAGGGCGGCGAACAGGCCGTCTACTTCGCTTGGCGCCAGCACGGCAGTCGGCTCGTCGAGGATCAAAAGCTTCGCGCCGCGAAACAGCGCCTTGATGATCTCCAGCCGCTGCTGCTCACCGACCGACAGCGCCGACACCGGCAGGTTCGGATCGAGGCTCAGCCCATACTGCCGGCTGATTTCGGTGAGCCGGGCGAGCCCGCGCGCACGGTCGATGCGGCCGGATTTGCCGGGAATGCCGATCAGCAGGTTTTCCAGCACCGTGAGGCGCGGCGCGAGGTGGAAATGCTGATGCACCATGCCGATGCCGGCGGCGAGCGCATCGGCCGAATTGTGGATGGCGACGGGCCGTCCTTCGACCAGGATCTCGCCGGCGTCCGGCGCGTAGGCGCCGAACAGCACGTTCATCAGCGTCGTCTTGCCTGCGCCATTCTCGCCAAGCAGGCCGAGGATTTCGCCGGGTGCGACGCTGAGGTCGACGGCCTCGTTCGCCTTGACGGCGCCGAAGCTCTTGGTGATGCCGCGCATTTCGATGAGTGGGGCGGACAAGGGTGCTCCCTGGATTTGCGATCCGGCTAACCGCGAAGGGCAGCGCTAGGCCCCCCTCTCTGGCCTGCCGGCCATCTCCCCCTCAAGGGGGGAGATCAGATGTCACGCCGGCTTTCGCCAATCTCCGGCGTTGCAGGAAAAGCGCCGTCGCCGAAACTGCCGATCTCCCCCCTTGAGGGGGAGATGTCCGGCAGGACAGAGAGGGGGGCCTCGCGCCACCCTCAAAAATGCATCAATCCGAAACCGGCGTGTTCTCGTCGACGTCGACGCGGAAATTGCCTTCGAGGATCTCGGCCTTTTTCTTCTCGACCAGTTCCTTCACCTCGGCGGGCAGCGTCTTGTCGAACTTGTGGTAGGGCGCCAGATACGAGCCGCCCTTGGCCATGCGCGAGAAATCGCCATAGTCCTGCGCGGTGAAGACGCCGGCCTTGACCAGCTTGATCGCCTGCTCGACCGTCGGATACATGTCCCAGACCGGGCCTGTGATCACCGTATCCGGCCCGAGGCTCGACTGGTCGGACATGTTGGAGATGGCGTAGATCTTCTTCTCCACTGCCGCCTCGATGACGCCGAAGCGCTCGGCATAGATGACGTCGACGCCGGCGTCGATCTGCGCGACGGCCGCTTCCTTGGCCTTGGGCGGATCGAAGAAGGAGCCGATGAAGGCGACCTTCTTCTTGACGTTCGGATTGACCTCCTTGGCTCCGGCGAAGAAGGCGTTGACCAGGCGGTTCACTTCCGGAATGCCCATCGCCGCGACCGCGCCGACCGTGCCGGACTTCGACATCTTTCCGGCGATCATGCCGGAGAGATAGGCCGGCTCATGGATCCAGTTGTCGAAGACGCCGAAATTCGGCTCGGCCGGGCCGGCGCCGGAGCCGAACAGCCATGCGGTTTTCGGGAACTGCTTGGCCGTGCGGCGTGATTCGCGCTCGGCGGCAAAGGCGTCGCCCAGCACCAGCTGGTAGCCACCTTGCGCATATTCGCGCATGACGCGGCTGAAGTCGGCGGTCTGCACCTTTTCCGACCATTTGTATTCGATGCCCAGTTCCTTCTCGGCCTTCTGCAGGGCGACATGGATCTGGTTGTCCCACGGCTCCTCGATCGGCGTGGCGAAGATCGCCGCCACCTTCAGCTTCTTGTCCTTGGCGAAGGCCGCGCTGGGCAGCACGGTGGCCGCGAGGCCGAGCGCGCCAAGTTCCAGCAGGTTGCGCCGCGACAGGCCGGCGCGTTGCGTTTTGCTACGGTCGTTTTCCATGAAGTGCCCCTCTGTTCGACAGCCGTGTCGAGCCGGCCGTTCCAAAAATGTCAGACGCCGGGGACTATGGAACGGTGGGTGAGATTTGTCCACATGGTCAAATTTGGTTGCGCTTTCGCGTTCGTCATCCACGGGCGGGGCAAGGAGCGAAGCGACGCGCGCAGACCCGAGGATCCGCTCCTCAACGGCGCAGAACCAGCAACGGCTGCGCCAATGCCTGTTCTGCACCGTCGCATTCTTCGCTTGAAGTTCCGGCATGGATTCCAGGGTCTACGCTTCGCTTCGCCCTGGAATGACGAAGTTACGGGGCGCCGCCCGCGCCCTCCCACGATCCCGTCTCGGCAAACCTTTTCAACGCCGGCGCCGGCTCGAAAATCGCCCGTCCGGTCCGCCGGTGCCAATACTCCAGGCGCTCGACGATCTTGCCCGCGCCCGCAAGCCCGGCCCAGAACATCGGTCCGCCCTTGCCGATGGGAAAGCCGTAGCCGTTGACCCAGACGACATC
>NZ_RZSA01000315.1:0-6464 GCF_003998075.1 Mesorhizobium sp. M2A.F.Ca.ET.037.01.1.1
CCCATGATGCGCGGATAAGCGAGGAAGGGATGCTTGCCTTCGAAGATGTGATAGTCGGTGCCGCAGATGCCGACATGGCTGACGGCGACGCGCGCCCAGCCGGGTGGTGGCGCGCCTGGCGCTGCGCGGTCTTCGAGGACAAGGTCGCCGGGCGAGCGGCAAACGACGGCTTTCATTGAACAGATCCAAAAAGGGCGCCGGCCTCGGTCCGGCCGGGCCGGCGCGTTAGTTTCTGGGAGGAGTCACTTGCCGCGACGGCGCAAGCCGTCGAAGTAGACGATGACGATGATCAGTGCTCCGGTGATGACGCGTTGCCAGAAGGTGTTGACGTTGAGCAGGTTGGCGCCGTTGTTGATCGTCGAAAGGATGAAAGAGCCGATCAGCGGCCCGTGCACGGAGCCGATCGCGCCGAAGAGCGAGGTGCCGCCGATCACCGACGAAGCAATGGCCTGCAGTTCGTAGGTGTCGCCCTGCGTCGGATTGCCGATGCCGATGCGCGAGGCGAGCAGCACGCCGACGAAGGCGGCGAGCAGACCGGAGAGGATATAGGCCATGAAGATGGTGCGCGGCACGTTGACGCCAGACAGGCGCGCGGCTTCGGCGTTGGAGCCGACCGAGAACAGATAGCGGCCCCAGCGCGTGTGGTGCAGGAAGATGTAGGACGGGATGGCGACCAGGATCACCATCCAGAACAGATAGGGGATGCCGAACAGCGAGCCGCGGGAGAAGGCCTGGAACGGATCGCTGTTGATCGAGATCGAGTTGCCGTTGGTCATCAGGAGGCCGATGCCGCGCAGCGAGGTCATGGTGGCCAGGGTGATGATGAAGGGCGGCAGGCCCATCTTGACGATGCCGAAGCCGTGGAAGAGGCCGATGGCGACGCCGACCAGCAAGGTGATCAGCACCGCCGCCCAGATCGGCCAGCCGGCATTGATCAGAAGCGCCACCACAACGGTGGTGAAACCGACCACCGCGCCGACCGACAGGTCGATGCCGCCGGTGATGATGACGAAGGTCTGGCCGACGGCGAGGATGGCGATCAGCGAGCCCTGGCGCAGAAGATTGGTGATGTTGAGCGCCGTGGCGAAGGAGGGCGTGGCGACGGCCAGCACGATCCACATCAGCAGCAGCAGGCCAAGCAGGGTCAGGCCGAAGAGCGCGTTGAAATTGCGCTTGGATTTTTCGGCGGGGATCGCCTCGGTGCTCATTTTTGTCCTCCCGTCTTTTCTTGTTTCTCGGCCAGCGCCTGACCCAGAATGTCCTCGTGGCTCGCGGTGCGGAACCCATGCGTGGCGACCAGCTTGCCGCGCCGGAACACGTGGAGCGTGTCGGCAAGCTCGTAGACTTCCGGCAGATAGGACGAGATCAGGATGATGCCGGCCCCCTTCGACAGCAGCGTCGAGAACAGGCGGTAGATCTCGGCCTTGGTGCCGACATCGACGCCCACCGTTGGCTCGTCGAAGATGAACAGCTTGGCGCCATGCGCCAGCCATTTGCCGATGACGATCTTCTGCTGGTTGCCGCCCGAGAGGCTGGAGGCGAGCGCGCTGCGTGTCGGCGTCTTGATGCGCAGGTCCGCGATCTGGCGATCGGCTTCGGCCTTCTCCTTGGCGCCCGAGATGAGCGCGTTGCTGGAAATGCGCTTGTAGATCGGCAGGTTGAGGTTCATGCCGACCGACAGGTTGAGGCACAGGCCCTGGTCGCGGCGGCTTTCGGGGGCCAGCGCCATGCCGAGCCTTATGGCGTCGTGCTCGGAATTGACCTGGACCTCCTTGCCCTGCCACAGGATCTGGCCGGCCGATTTCCTGTGACGGCCGTAAAGCGTGGTGACGAACTCGCTGCGGCCTGCGCCGATCAGACCATAGAGGCCAACGATCTCGCCGGCGCGGACGGTCACCGAGACATTCTCGAAACCTTTGCCGGAAAGGTTCTTCGTCTCGACGATCGTGGCGCCGGGCGTGAAATGTTCCTTGTGGTAGATCTGCTCGATCGAGCGGTTGATCATCAGCTTGACCAGCTCGGCCTCGTCGGTCTCGGCGATGTTGCGGGTGCCGACCAACGTGCCGTCGCGCAGCACCGAAACGCGATCGGCAAGCTCGAACACTTCCTCCATGCGGTGGCTGATGTAGATGATGGTGACACCTTCGCCCTTCAGCCTTCGGATCAGCTTGAAGAGCTGGTCGGCCTCCTTGCGGGTGAGATAGGCGGTCGGTTCGTCGAAGATCAGGAATTTCGTGCCGCGCACCGTGGCGCGAGCGGCGGCGATCAGCTGCTGCTGGCCGATGGTGAGATCGCCGAGCACGACATGCGCCGGCAGGTCGAAGCCCAATCCGTCGATGATCTTCTGCGCTTCCTTGACCATGGCGCGCTGCTGCAGGAGGCCGAAGCGGGACTCCTCCTCGCCGAGGAACATGTTGGCGGCGACCGTGAGATGGCGGCAAAGCACCACCTCCTGGTGGACGGCGTTGATGCCCAGCGCCATCGCCTCATGCGGCGTGGCCAAGGCCACTGGCTTGCCTTCCCAGATCACCTCGCCGGAGGTGCGCGGCATGACGCCGGTGAGCAGCTTGATGAGCGTCGACTTGCCGGCGCCGTTCTCGCCGACGATGGCGTGGATCTCGCCGGCCTTGAAGGCGAGATGCACCGCCTTCAGCGCATGCGTGCCAGGGTAGCGCTTTTCCAGCCCGTTGAGCTCGAGGATCGTCCTGCCCGGGGCCAGCGTGGGGGCGGGGTGCAGTTCCTGCGCCGTCGACGTCATGACAATCCTCCCACATTGGTCTCAACCATTGGGTATGCAGCGATGCGTCTGACGCGCATCTTGGAGTCAAAACCTAGATCAGGCCCGCGGATTTCCAAATCGCCTGACGGATGTTTCCGGGGCGCGAGGCCCCGGAAACGAGTGCGACGATGCTTGCTCAGTTGAGCTTCGGGTTGAGCAGCGCGTCGATCTTCGGGTCCTTCATGTTGTCCTTGGTGACGAGGTTGGCGCCTGTGTCGACATTGGCCTCCACCTTCTCGCCCTTCGAGGCAGCCAGAGCGGTCTTGACGCCGTCATAGCCCATCCGGTACGGGTCCTGGACGACGAGGCCGGAGATGACGCCGTCATTGAGGAACTTGATCAGCTTCTCGTCGCTGTCGAAGCCGATCAGCGCCACCTTGCCGCCGAGATTGTTCTCGGCGATGGCCTGGCCGACGCCCTGCGCCATGATCAAGTTCGAGGCGAAGATGCCCTTGAGGTCCGGATTGGCGGTGATCAGGTCGGTGGCGATGTTGAGGCCGGTGGTGGCCTGGCCGTCGGCGTATTTGTCGGCGACGAGCTCGAGGCCCGGATATTTGGCCTTGATCTGTTCGATGAAGCCCTGCTTGCGCTGCTCAAGCGAGCCGGCGCCGGGAAGGGCCGTGATCAGCGCGACCTTGCCTTCCACCTTGCCGCCATTGGCGGCGCCGATCGCGGCGGCGAGACCGTCAGCAGCAACGCGGCCGCCCTGGACGTTGTCGGTGGTGAGGAAGGAGGTGAAGGCCTTGGAGTCGGCGCCGGAGTCGATGCCGATGACCTTGACCTTGGAAGCCGCCTCATCGATCGGCTTGCCAAGCGCCTTGAACTCGGTCGGCGAGATGACGACGGCGGCGGGGTTGCTGGCGACGGCGTTTTCGAGGATCGAGATCTGGCCGTTGACGTCGGTCTCGGCCTGGGCACCGAGCTCCGGCACGTTGATGCCGAGGTCCTTGCCTGCCTTGCGGGCGCCGGCCAGCACGATCTGCCAGTAGAAGGAGGTGGTGTCCTTGACGATGATCGGAATGGTCACGTCGGCCGCCGAGGCGGGCGCCGAATGCATCGCGCCGGCAAGCATCGACGCTGCGGCCAGGGCCACGAAAGCACGGCGGTTGAGAAGGCTGGTCACGAATTTCATTAGGTTCCTCCCTAAGTCGCCTGGTGAAGGTTGCGGAAGCTCAATCTGGATAGGCGCGGCCCAAACGGAACTTTATCAATAAAAAACAGATGCCTTTTTTGATAGAGCATTGCCATGGCCGATGCAAGCGGTGTCTGTTGCCGTTTGTGTGACGCGCGATGGATTTGCCTCCCCCTGCGGCTCCTCATTGGCAGCATGTCGGCGCTTCCGTTCCTCCCTGTGACATGGAACGATAATTTCACATAGCTGTCAATGTGGAATATTCATTCCATAATGAAGTCATGCGACAGTGAAGACCTAGTCGCGCTTCCGCCAATGGCCTTCGGACTAAAGCGTCGCGCCGAGATGCCAGGGAACGAACTCGTTGTCGCCGTAGCCGAACGCCTCGCTCTTGGTCTTGCGGCCGGACGCCGTCTCGATGATCAGCTCGAAGATCTCGCGGCCCATGCCGGCAATGGTCTTCTCGCCCGAGGCGATAACGCCACAATTGACGTCCATGTCCTCTTCCATCTGGTGGTACATGGTCGAGTTGGTGGCGACCTTGATCGACGGCGTCGGCCGGCAGCCGAAGCAAGAACCGCGGCCGGTGGTGAAGACGATGACATTGGCGCCGCCCGCCACCTGGCCGGTGGCCGAGACGGGGTCGTAGCCGGGCGTATCCATGAACACCAGGCCGTGGCCCGAAACCTTCTCGGCATAGCCGAAGACGCCATTCAACGGCGTCTGGCCGCCCTTGGCGACGGCGCCCAGAGATTTTTCCAGGATCGTGGTCAGGCCGCCGCGCTTGTTGCCGGGCGAGGGGTTGTTGTCGATCGAGGCGCCATGCTTGGCGGTATGGTCCTCCCACCATTTCACGAAGCCGTCGAGCTTGGCGGCGATCTCGGGCGAGGCGGCGCGATAGGCGAGCAGGTGCTCGGCGCCGTAGATCTCGGTCGTCTCCGACAGGATGCCGATGCCGCCGACGCCGGCCAGGATGTCGACAGCGGCGCCCAGCGCCGGATTGGCGGTGATGCCCGACATGCCGTCCGAGCCGCCGCATTGCAGGCCGACGACGATCTCGCTGACCGGGATGGGCTCGCGCTTGAGGTGGCCGACTTCCTCGGCGATCTCGGTGAGCACGCCCATCGCCTTCTCGACCGATTTGCGCGAGCCGCCGGCCTCCTGGATGTTGAAATGACGTTTTCCCGCCGCCACACCCTTCTGGCCGTAGAGGGTGAGCTGGTTGACCTCGCAGCCCAGCCCCACCATCATCACGCCGCCGAAATTCGGATGGCGAGCATAGCCCGCGAGCGTGCGGTGCAGAACCATCATGCCGTCACCGGTGCCGCTCATGCCACAGCCCTGGCCGTGGACGATCGGCACGAAGCCGTCGATGCCGGGATATTTTGGCAGAATCGTGCGGTTGGCCTCGTCGGCAATGGCGTGGCAGACGGTGGCCGAACAATTCACGCTGGCGATGATGCCGATGAAGTTGCGCGTGCCGGCGCGCCCGTCGGCGCGGCGGTAGCCCATGAAGGTGCGCTTGCGGTCGGCTTCGGTGGCGTGCTCGGCCTCGCTCGGCGGAACCACCGGCAGGCGGCCGCTCTCGAACACCAGATTGTGCGAATGGACATGCTCGCCGGGCGCGATGTCCTGGGTGGCGCGGCCGATCGCCTGCGCGTATTTCACCACGGCTTCGCCCGCGGTGATCGGCCTGATCGCAACCTTGTGGCCAGGCTCGATCACCGCGATCGCGGTGGCGCCACCCGGCAGCGCCGTGCCGATCTCGATGCGGCCGTTGGCGACCGCGACATTGTCGGCGGGGGAAAGAAGAATGGTGTTTGCGGGGTTCACGAGCGGCTGTCCTGGGTCATCCTGGGAATGCGGGCGGATTGACATGCGCCCGTTTGGGGGTAATGTCTTTTATCGTGAAAAAACAGTTTTGCGTCAATTGTTTTTTCATCACGGGCGGCTGGCGCCCCTTGTTCGATGCGCGACCGCCCGTTTGGCAAGCCGGCGAAAAACGATTCCGCTTTTCGGGGCCGTGCGCTAGGAGACACCGATCATATCGCGCTTTCGGCTGTCCGCCGCGAGCGTTGGGGGATACAGGCATGTCGAAGAGCAACAACGTCTACAAGGACGCGTTCAACCGCTGCCTGCGGCTGCTCGACGAGACCCAAAGCCTGCCGTCCGAGCCGGAACTCGGCACGCTGCTCGGTGTGAGCCGGACCACTGTGCGCAGCATCCTTTCGCGCATGGAAGAGACCGGGCTGATTGCCTGGAACAAGCGTAACAAGACAGTGCTCAGGGGACCGCTGCCGGAGGATTTCTTCCCCGAGGAAGAGACGGACTCGCTGGCCGAGATCATCGAGCGCTCCTTCATGCGCAGGCTGCTTGCCGGCGGCGCCGAGGCCGGCATGCAGATCAACGAACTGGAGCTGGCGCGCGAGATCGGGGTGGGCACCACCAGCGTGCGCGAATTCCTGATCCGGTTCTCGCGCTTCGGGCTCATCGAGAAGCGGCGCAACAGCCACTGGGTGCTGAAGGGTTTCACGCGCGCCTTCGCGCTGGAGC
>NZ_RZSA01000316.1:0-6454 GCF_003998075.1 Mesorhizobium sp. M2A.F.Ca.ET.037.01.1.1
GCATAGTGGATTTCGAGACAGTCATGCGGCGCGCCGACCGCTTCGATGGTGCGCAGGCCGATAAAGCGGCCGATGCCATGATCGGCATGGACGACGATGTCGCCGGCGGACAGCGACGAGGCTTCGGCAATGAAATCGGAGGCCTTTTTCTTGCGCTTCGAACGCCGGATCAGCCTGTCGCCGAGGATGTCCTGCTCGGCGACGACGACCAGACCGTCGGTCTCGAAACCGGATTCGAGCGGCAGCACGGCAAGCCCCGCCTGCCCCGGCTCGAGCTTTTCGACCTCGGCAAGCGTCGCGACGGTCTTCAGATTGCCAAGATGATGTTCAGCCAGGATCTGGCCGAGCCGGTCGAGCGAGCCTTCGGTCCAGCCAGCGACAATGACACGGCGACGCGCGGCGCGCTCATCGGCAATGTGCTTCACCACCACGTCGAACACGTTGATATTCGGGTCGGCGCGCTCCTCGGCGAAGCTGCGGCCGTGCCGCGAGCCGGCATGGAAGACCTTTTTGCCTCCGACATCGGGGGCATCGAAGACGGTGAAGTCTATGTCCTCGCGCTGACCGAGCGAGGATCTGAGATTCTCCGGCGACAGGTAAAGCAGGTCCGGCGCCACCGGCTTGTAGGGCACGGCATCCTTGAGCGCGCTGTCGGCCTGTTTCCGGCGCGCCTCGTAATGGTCGAGGATCAGCGTGTGCCGCTCGGCCAGCGCCTCATGCGCCAGATGGTCGAAAACCACGGGCGCATCCGGCATATAGTCGAACACGGTCTCCAGCCGCTCATAGAAGAAGGGCAGCCAGTGCTCCATGCCGGCAAAGCGCCGGCCTTCGCTGACCGCCGCATAGAGCGCGTCGTCGCGCGACGGCGCGCCGAAAGCTTCGATATAGGAACGGCGGAAGCGGCTGATCGTCTCCGGCGTCAGCGCCACCTCGCTCATCCCCTGTAGCGACATCGACTTGCGCTGCCCGGTGGTGCGCTGTGTTGCCACGTCGAAGACGCGGATCGATTCCAGCGTATCGCCGAAGAAGTCGAGCCTGAGCGCCTCGCTCCAGCCGGGTGCGAAGAGGTCGAGAATGCCGCCGCGAACCGCGAATTCGCCGAGCCCGCGCACCGTCGGCACGCGCTCGAAGCCGGAAATCTCCAGCCGCGCGATCAGCGCGTTCATGTCGATCTGGTTGCCGGGCCTGGCGTGAAAGGTCTGCGCCTCGATCAATTCGGCCGGCGGGATGCGCTGCAACAGCGCATTCGCGGTGGTGAGGATCACGGCGCGATGCGGCTTCTTCGCCAGCGCGATCATGGCGGAAAGCGCGTCGAGCCGCCGCGCCGCGGCATCGGCGCCGGGCGAAACGCGATCGTAGGGCAGGCAGTCCCAGGCCGGCAGTTCCAGCACCGGCAGGCCCGGCGCGGCAAAGGCGAGCGCCTCGATGATCGCCGGCAGCCGCTGGCCGTCGCGCGCGACGAACAGCACCGGCTTGTCCGGCGCGATCTCCTGCGCCGTCTGGACCAGGGCGAAGGCTTCGTAGCCGTCGGCGACGCCATCGACGATGAACTGGCCGGCGCGGCCCTTGGGCAGGCCAATGGAAGGAATGAGGCTCATGCGTTTTTCAAAATGTCATGGTCCGGCGCGACGCCATGATTTTCCGCAGCACCGCGCAATCGATATCGGGCGGAACCGGGTGCTCGCCGGTGACCATCGGCAGGAAATCGTTGTCGGGAATTTCGAGAAGCCTCTCATATTGGTCGATTTCATCGCCGGTCAAGGCGCCGATCTCGGCGTCGGCGAAGCAACCGAGGATCAGGTCCATCTCGCGCATGCCGCGATGCCAGGAGCGGAACAGCAGCTTGCGGCGGCGGGCATCCAACCCCTCGCTTGATCGCTGTGTTCCGGTCATGGCAGGCTATCCTTGTTCGAAGCGGCGCATATAGCGTGGATAGAGACTGGTGTCAGCCTTGCAAGGCAAAGTAAGACACCCGACAATCAACCTGAAATGATTGCATTCCTTCGCGCCCCCCTCTGTCCTGCCGGACATCTCCCCCACTTGGGGGGAGATCAGCCGACACCTCCGCTTTCGCCAATCTTCAACGTTGCAGAATGGGCGCAGCGCCGAAGCTGCCAATCTCCCCCCTCGTGGGGGAGATGTCCGGCAGGACAGAGGGGGGCGCGAAGGAACTCGGCCTATCCAGCTTCCAAACCGGCGCAGCGCTGATGCGCCCCACCATCCTCGATCCGTTGTTTGTCCCGATCACCTCGCTCGCCGGCGTCGGCCCGAAGGTTGGCTTGCTGATCGAGAGGGTGGTGCCGGCCGACCTCGGCGATCGCGCCGCTCGCGCCGCCGAACTTCTGTTCTTGCTGCCCAACAGCGTGATCGACCGCCGCAACCGGCCCGGCATCGCGCTGTCGGCTGAGGGCCAGATCGTCACGCTGGAAGTGCGGGTCGATCGCCATCAGCCGCCGCCGCGCGGCAACAGGTCGGTGCCGTACCGCGTCTACGCCCATGACGACACCGGCGAGGTCGCGCTGACCTTCTTCCATGCCCATGCCGCCTATCTGCAGAAGATGCTGCCCGAAGGCGAGCATGTGGTGATCTCCGGCCGCATGGAGTGGTTCAACGGCCGCCCGACCATGGTCCATCCGGACCACATCGCGCCAATCGACGAGGCCGAGGGCCTGCCGCTGGTCGAGCCGGTCTACCCCCTCACCGCCGGCCTGTCGGCCAAGGTGCTGCGCCGCGCCATCGGACAGGCGCTGGGGCGCCTGCCGGAACTGCCGGAATGGCAGGACGACGCCTTCATGCGTCGGCACACCTTTCCATCCTTCAGCGATGCGCTTTCCCGCATCCATCACCCGAATGTCCCGATCGACGTTGCCGTCGAGGGATCCGCCTGGCGCCGCCTTGCCTATGACGAGCTGTTGGCCGGCCAGGTGTCGCTGGCGTTGGTGCGGGCCAGAATCCGCCGCCTCTCGGGCCGGCCGCTCATCGGCGATGACCGCATCGTCGAGAAGCTGCGCTCGGCCCTGCCTTACAGACTGACCCCCAGCCAGGAATTCGCGCTTGGCGAGATCAATGCCGATCTCGCCGACCCCGAACGCATGCTGCGCCTGCTGCAGGGCGATGTCGGCTCCGGCAAAACCGTGGTGGCGCTGCTTGCCATGGCGCGCGCGGTGGAGGCCGGCGGCCAGGCGGCGCTGATGGCGCCGACCGAAATCCTGGCGCGCCAGCATCTGGCAACCATCGCGCCGCTGGCCGAGAAAGTCGGCTTGCGCCTCGCCATCCTCACCGGGCGCGAGAAGGGCCGCGAGCGCACCGAGACGCTTGCAGGCCTTGCCAACGGCGCGATCGACATCGTCGTCGGTACGCATGCGCTGTTCCAGGAAACGGTGACGTTCCACGATCTTGTGCTCGCTGTCATCGACGAGCAGCATCGGTTCGGCGTCCACCAGCGCCTGGCCATCACCGCCAAGGGCGATGCGCCCGACATGCTGGTGATGACGGCAACGCCGATCCCGCGCACGCTGGTGCTGACCGCCTTCGGCGACATGGACGTCTCGAAGCTCACCGAGAAGCCCGCCGGCCGCCAGCCGATCCGCACCGTGACCCTGCCGATGGAGCGGCTGGACGAATTGGTGGGTCGCATGCGCGATGCGGTTGCGGAGGGGCAAAAAATCTACTGGATCTGCCCGCTGGTGGAGGAATCCGAAGAGATCAAGCTAATGTCGGCGGAGGATCGCTTTGCTTCGCTGAAACCGCTGTTCGGCGACCGGATAGGCCTCGTGCACGGCCGCATGAAGGGCGCGGAGAAGGACGAGGCGATGCGCGCCTTCAAGGACGGCGAGACGCGCATCCTGATCGCCACCACCGTCATCGAGGTCGGCGTCGACGTGCCTGATGCCACCATCATGGTGATCGAGCATGCGGAGCGCTTCGGCCTTGCCCAGTTGCACCAGCTGCGCGGCCGCGTCGGACGCGGCGACAAGCCCTCCTCCTGCGTTCTGCTTTACAAGGACCCGCTCGGAGAGACCGCGAAGCGCCGGCTTTCGGTGATGCGCGAGACCGAGGACGGCTTCCGCATTGCCGAAGAGGACCTGAAACTGCGCGGCGAAGGCGAATTGCTCGGCACCCGCCAGTCCGGCACGCCCGGCTTCCAGGTCGCTCGGATCGAATTCCATGCCGACCTGCTGGAGGCAGCACGCGACGACGCGCGGCTGATCCTGTCGCGCGACCCGGAACTGCAGTCCGAACGCGGCGAGGCGCTGCGCCTGTTGCTTTACCTGTTCGGCCGCGACGAGGCGGTACGGCTGCTGCGCGCCGGCTGAGCGCCAAGCGGCGGGTTGGCGAGACCACCTTCGACGGGTTCGCCATTCAGCGTCACCAGCTTGGCCTTGACTTCAGGGGCCACCATGCCTGCCGAGACGATCAGCTTGGCGCCGTCCTCGATCGACATGTCGAGCAGCACGATCTCGGATTTGTGCACATACATCAGGAATCCGGTGGTCGGGTTCGGCGTGCACGGCATGAACACCGCAATCAGCGGATCGCCTTCCTGATCGAGCTTCTGGTTGATCTCGGTTTCCTTCTCGCTGGCGACGAAAACCAGCGACCAGACGCCTTTGCGCGGATATTCGACCAAGCCGACCTGGCGGAACATGTCGCCCTTGTTCGACAGCACGGTCTCGAAAATCTGCTTCAGCGAGCCATAGATGCCGCGCACCAGCGGCATGCGACCCAGCAGCCGCTCGCCGAAATTGACGATGGCGCGGCCGACGATGTTGGCGGTCAGGAAACCGATCAGCGTGATCAGCACCAGCGCCACAATCAGCCCGAAGCCCGGAACCGGGAACGGCAGATAGGTATCGGGATTGTAGCGGACGGGGATGTAGGGCTTCACCCAGGAATCCACCCAGCCGATCAGCGACCAGGCGATATAGGCCGTGATCGCCAGGGGCGCACAGACGACGAACCCCGTCAGGAAGTAATTCCTCAGCCGGGTCATGCCAGAGGTCTTCAGGGCGTCGGACATGGGGCTCACCGCGGCGCATGTTGCGGCGCAGAGATTAGTGAACCGCGAGCCGGTTTGGAACTGCGAAGTTTTTAGAATCTACGCCGGAGCGAACGCCGCATAACCCGCTATTCCACCGTCACCGATTTCGCCAGATTGCGCGGCTGGTCGACGTCGGTGCCCATGAACACGGCGGTGAAATAGGCGAGCATCTGGATCGGCAGCGCGTAGATGATCGGCGAAATGATCTCCGGCACCTCGGGCAGGATGATCGTCTCCATCGACTTGATGCCGGCCTGCGCCGCGCCCTTGGCGTCGGTGATCAGGATGATCTTGCCGCCGCGTGCCGCCACTTCCTGCATGTTCGACACGGTCTTTTCGAAGATGCGGTCATGCGGCGCGATGACGATCACCGGCATGTTCTCGTCGATCAGCGCGATCGGCCCGTGCTTCAGCTCGCCGCCAGCATAGCCTTCGGCGTGGATGTAGGAAATTTCCTTGAGCTTCAGCGCCCCTTCCATGGCCAGCGGAAAATTGGTGTCACGGCCGAGATAGAGCACGTCCTTGTAGCGCGACAGCTCGCGCGAGATGCGCTCGATCTGCTCGTCGAGCTTCAGCACCTGGGTGGCGAAACGCGGCGCTTCGGAAAGCTCGCGCACCAGCTGCTTTTCCTGATCGGGCGAGATCGTGCCGCGCGCCACGCCCGCGCGCACCGCAAGCGCAGCCAAGACGGACAGCTGACAGGTGAAAGCCTTGGTCGAGGCGACGCCGATCTCAGGGCCGGCTAGCGTCGGCAGCACGACGTCGGATTCGCGCGCCATGGTCGATTCGCGCACATTGACGACGGCGCCGATTTTCATGCCGGCCTGGCGGCAATAACGCAGCGAAGCGAGCGTATCGGCGGTCTCGCCCGACTGCGAGATGAAGAAGGCCGCGTCATTGGCCGAAAGCGGCATCTCGCGGTAGCGGAACTCCGAGGCGACATCGATATCGACGGGCAATCGCGCATAGCGCTCGAACCAGTATTTCGAGATCAGCCCGGCGAGATAGGCGGTGCCGCAGGCCGAAAGCGCCAGCCGGCCGATCCTGGCGAAGTCGAACGGCAGGTCGAGCGGCTTCGACTGGCCGGAAACGAAATCGACGTAGTGCGCCAGCGTGTGCGAGATCACCTCCGGCTGCTCATGGATCTCCTTTTCCATGAAATGCCGGCGATTGCCCTTGTCGACCATGAAGCTGGTCGAAAGCGACTGCTGCCGCTTGCGGTCGACCTTGTTGCCGTCGATGTCGTAGATGGTCACGCCTTCGCGGCGCACCACTGCCCAATCGCCGTCCTCGAGATAGGTGATCGAGTTGGTGAAGGGCGCCAGCGCGATCGCGTCGGAGCCCAAAAACATCTCGCCCTCGCCATGGCCGACGGCCAGAGGCGGACCGTTGCGGGCGCCGACGATCAGGTCC
>NZ_RZSA01000317.1:0-6448 GCF_003998075.1 Mesorhizobium sp. M2A.F.Ca.ET.037.01.1.1
TGAAACTGGTTCGCCGCAGTGCCGCGCCAAGCCGACCGCTTGGCGCTGCGGCGACCGCATCATAGGGAGAGAAAACTGTTACCTATGTATCCGGTTCAAAGTGTTACCCATCTATCCGCTGGACACTTTTCGCGGGCGTCGCGTCCTCGCCTTCTCCCCGTTCATGGGGAGAAGGTGCCCGAAGGGCGGATGAGGGGCGGCGCCGGCGCCTAAAAGGCAGCGTGGGCGCCCTACGAAGGCCCCCTCTCCGTCCGCTTCGCGGACACCTCTCCCCGCCTTTGGCGGGGCGAGGAAAACGCTACTTCGTCAGATCCAGCGCCGCCGTCAGATCGCCCATCGGCGGCTGGTCGTCGTTGCGCAGCGCCTTGTCGCGGGCGACGATGCCTTGCAGCACCGGCAGCTCGTAGCGGTTGGTGATGAAGCGCAGGATCGAGGTGGTGTCGTACTGCGTGTGGTCGACCATGCCCATCTTCGCATAGGGCGAGATGATGAAGGCCGGGACGCGGTTGCCCGGGCCCCAGCGGTCGGCCTTGGGCGGCGCGACGTGATCCCAGAAGCCGCCATTCTCGTCATAGGTGACGACCACCAGCATATGCGCCCATCGCGGGCTCTTCTCCAGATGCGAAACGATGTCGGCCAGATGCTGGTCGCCCGAGGTCACGTCGGCATAGCCGGCATGTTCGTTGAGGTTGCCCTGCGGCTTGTAGAAGGAGACCTGCGGCAGCTTGCCGTCGTCGATCGCCTTGATGAACTCTTCGCCGCCGAGGCCGCCATCCTTGATGTGCTCGGCGCGCGCGGCTGTGCCCGGCGCGTAAGCCGCGAAATAGTTGTAGGGCTGGTGATGGAACTGGAAGTTCGGCACGGGCGTCGCGTTCTTGCCGTCGAGCGCCACCTGCCAGGCGCCTGAATACCACGCCCAGGAAACGCCCTTCAGCGACAGGAGATCGCCGACGGTGATCTCGTGCTGCGGCGGCAGCGTGGTCGGCGCAGCCGGATCGGCGAGCGCCTTGTCGCCGCCTTCGGCCGGCTTGTTGGCGCTCGGCTGGTAGGGCGGCTGCATGGTGTTGACGGCATAAAAGTCTGGAGTGATTGCGCCGTCATTGGCGAATTTCGGCACGCCGCCGAGTGCGGAGGCCGGTGAATTGTCGGCCGGCTTCAGCGTCACGCCATCCGGCTCGACGACGGCGATCTGGCCCTTCACCGGGCTGGTGTCGGCATTCGGATAGTAGGGCACGCAGGCGCAGGCGAGCATGAAGTGGTTGAGGAAGGAGCCGCCGAAGGCGCCTTGGAAGAAATTGTCGGCCAGAACGTACTTCTTGGCGATCGCCCACATCGGCAGGTTGGAGCCGTCGTAATGGCCCATTACCAGCGAGCCGGAATCGGCCCAGGCGACGAACTTGTCGTTCTTGCCGCCGTCGATCTGCATCTGCTCCTGGTAGAAGCGGTGCCAGAGGTCATGCGTGACGACGTTGGTGCCCTCGTTGAAGCCGTTGGGATCGTCGATGGCGAATGTCGCGTTGGCGAGATGCGCGCTCTGCGCTTCCGTCACCGCCGGCGTGACGCCCTTGCCGGTCAGCCCGCCCCAGGCCGGCGGCAACTCGGAAAGCAGCTTGCCGTCACGGTCGAGCTGGCGCGCCTGGCCGGGCGACACATTCGCCAAGCCGTTGGCACCGGGGAAGCCGCCATAGAGGTTATCGAAGCTGCGGTTCTCGGCGTAGATGACGACGACGGTGTCGATCTTGTCGTAGCCGGGGGGAGCCGCGTGGGCAGCGGCGGAGAGCGATGCCAGCGCCGTGGTGGCGAGGCAAAGGGAGAGAAGGGACCGGGTCATTGAAGGATGCCTCGTGGCTGGGGAATGGCTGGAGGACGGCAATGCAGGAACGCAGATGCATCAATGCCCAGCTACTTCGATGCCTTGTCACCTTTGTGACAGTTCCGTCCCCGTCAAACACGGTTTCGTGAGCGGGACGGCCAGTCATCAATCCGTTGCACTTGAACCTTACGTCGCGAAGGAAATCAGGGATGTCGCCGCGCAGATGAGACGGAAAAATCACGCGATCGCCCTGCTGGCAGCTTCGATCGTCGGCTTGACCGCACCCGCCAATACCGCGGAGCCATTGGGCGTCCATCCTGGCCCGATGTCGCGCCGGGAAGCTTATGCCCGCGTCGACGCGCTGACGGCGCTCGGACGGCAGATGTTCTTCGACCTTTCGCTCTCTGCTTCCGGCAAGCAGGCCTGCTCGTCCTGCCACGATCCCAATCACGCCTTCGGACCGGCCTCGGCCTCGCCGGTCGAGATGGGCGGAGCCAGGCTCGACCAGCCCGGCGTGCGCGCCGTGCCGTCGCTGCGCTATTTGCAGGCAGCGCCAGCCTTCAGCGAGCATTTCTACGACTCCGAGGACGAAGGCGACGAGAGCGTCGACAACGGCCCGACCGGCGGCCTGACCTGGGACGGCCGCGCCGACCACGGCAAGGACCAGGCGAGAATCCCGCTGCTGTCGCCCTTCGAGATGGGCAACAAGGACGAGGCCCAGGTGGCCGCCAGCCTGCGCAAGGCGCCCTATGCCGACGCCTTCAAGGCCGCCTTCGGCGCCGATGTCTTCGACCATCCGCAGGACGCTTTTGATGCCGCGGTGGAAGCGCTCGGCACCTTCGAGCAGAGCAGCGCCGATTTCTATCCCTATTCCAGCCGCTATGACGCCTTCCTCGCCGGCAAGGCGCAGCTCTCGGCGCAGGAATTGCGCGGCCGGATGCTGTTCGAGGACGAGGCGAAGGGCAATTGCGCGAGCTGCCATTTGAGCGAGCCCGCCAATGACGGCGAGCCGCCGCAGTTCACCGACTACGGCCTGATCGCGATTGCCGTGCCGCGCAATCCGGCGATCCCCGCCAATTCCGATCCTGATTACTTCGACCTCGGCCTGTGTGGCCCGCTGCGCACCGACTTCAAGGGCCGCGCCGAGTATTGCGGCCTGTTCGAGACGCCGACGCTGCGCAACGTGGCCTTGCGCAAAAGCTTCTTCCACAATGGTTATTTCCACACGCTGCGCGACGCGGTCGCCTTCTATTCCAGCCGCGACAGCGATCCGGCGCGCTGGTACCCGAAGAATGCCGACGGCACGGTCGACAAATTCGACGATCTGCCAAGAGCTTACTGGCCGAACCTCAACACCGACCCGCCGTTCAACGGCAGAAAGCCCGGCGACAAGCCGGCGCTGACCGATGCCGAGATCGACGACATCGTCGCCTTCCTCGGCACGCTGACCGACGCCGACCAGGCGGGGCACTGAGGCTGGGGGCCAGTCAGAAAGGCGCGCCGCGAGATTGATTCAAGGCGGTGCGGGCTCGGTTGCCGCTTCTCATTGCGCGAGCGCGTAGCGGCTCACCACCATGCCGCAGGCATAGGACTTCGAGCCGAGGAGCGTCAGCCTGGCGAACCCGCTTTTGTCGAAGATGCGGCGGCCTTTCCCCAGCACCGCCGGATTGATGAAGAGCTGGAACTCGTCGACCAGGCCGGCGGCGATCAGCGCCGAGGCGAAGCCGGCGCCGCCGAACACGGCGATGTCGCCGCCCTCGCCCTGCTTCAGCGCGTCGACCTCGCGCGGCAGGTCGCCGCTTACGACCCATGTCCGTTCCCAGCGCGACGCTGCAAGCTTGTCGCTCGCGACGACCTTCTCAGCCTCGACGATACGCTGCGCGAAAGCATAGAAGCGATCCTTCGGATATTTCTTGGCCGCATTGCCCCAATGGGCAAGGTAGCCCTCTTCCACCATCTTGCGGCTCAACAGGATGGTGCCGACGGTCGTGAAGACGGCATTGAAATCCTGCTTCAACTCCTCGTCCCAGTCGCTGTCGTCGCCCCATTCCCAAAGCTGCCAGCGACGATCCTCATCGGAGCCGACAAAGCCGTCGACCGACATTTGCATCTGAAGGATCAGCTTCCTCATGCTCATTCTCCTCGCCAATGATTTACTTTTGGAACCGTTTGACGCAAAGCGGCAATGGTGTCAATAGTAAATTGATTTACAAATGGAAGTATGTTGATGGCGACCAAGGGACGGTCTGGCTGCCCGATCAGCCTCTCGCTCGAATTGCTCGGCGACCGCTGGACACTGCTCATCATCCGCGACCTGGCTTTCGCCGGGAAACGGCATTTTCGCGAATTCCTGCAGTCCGACGAAGGCATCTCGTCGCGCACGCTGGCCGAGCGGCTGCAGACGCTGCAGGACGAAGGCATCCTCACGCGAAGCGACGACCCCAGCCATGGCCTGAAGGCGATCTACCGGCTGACAGAGGCCGGCATCGACCTGTTGCCGGTGCTGGCGACGCTAGGCGCCTGGGGCAGCAAACACCGCAAGGCCGACGACAAGCTTGCCCGAATCGCCGATGACCTCGCGACCGGCGGCGAGCCGGCGCTCGAGCGGATGAAGGAGACGCTCAGGGCGCAACATATGGGATAGCGGAGTCGGAACACCGCGCTCCGCCGGCGACCTGTGTTCAAACGCTTGGGTCAGCGAGCGGCGTTGCGTGGCCAGTGCGTCGAAGGCAAATGCAACACCCGCGTGCCGTCCGCCGATTTGTCTCGCATTTTCACAGTTGGCCATGAGCGTCGACGATCTCAGCCAGCCTGTCCGCTCCGCGGCGGCCCCGCCGGCTCCTCGGCCGGTGGCTCCCCGGGGAGCCCCAATCGCAGCCGCTCCTCCTCGGCGAAGCTCTCGGCCTGCTCGTGAATGTCGAACACTTGCTGCGTCAGCCTGCCACCGTCGACGATGCGCACGATCCATTGGCCATTGACGGTTTTCACACGCACACTGTCTGGCTCGCTTGTTATCATACGGCTCCTGCCTTCGGCCCAAGTATCTGGTGCCTAGACCCAATACGATCTAGAGCGCCTTAAGTTGCCGAAAGCGGAGCTGATCGACATTTAGTGCGAAGGCACTCGCCGATACTCAGTAGATTTTTGAAATCTGACGGATAAAAACGACTATGGCGCCTACGTCGCCCCGTCGAGCAAAGACTACAATAACTCACGGAGTGGTGGGGAGCGATGGGCGGCCCGGCTGCCTTGGGGGGTGATACTGGGTTCGGCGGCCGGGCCTGACCGGAGTTTGCGAGGCCGCCGGCTGCAGGAAAGGATGCGCTCGCGCCCATGCGAGGGCAAGAACGACCTAGGCCCTAGGACCAAAGCTGCAAGCGCAGGGGCCGAGACGGACCAATCACAATCAGGCTGTAAACCACCTGAAGCCGGCCGCGCGTCAAAAGCCGAAATAATGCTGGCCGAAAAGATAGCCGAGCGCCGCGACCACCAGCGGAAACAGCGCCGGCGCCGCCCTGCTGAACAGCGAGGCGCTTATCTCCTTGGCTGGAGCGCTGGGTTTGGCATTGCCGAGGTTTTTGGTCATGGGCTTAGTACCGGTTGGGGCCAGTTGCCGGCGGAGCCATAAATTAGAAGTCGCTTATTAAGTTTCCAGCAAGCCCAATGCTACAATTCGCGGCAATTTATTCCGATTGCTGGGTGCGCTCGGCAAGCGCGAAAGCCTGGAGGTTGCGCGATTTGCCGGGATCCTGGTCGGCATTGGCGATGATGGCATGGAAGGCGGCGCGGGCGATGTCCTTCTTCCTGGCGTCGGGATGCTCCTTGCGCACCGCCTTGAGCAGGTCTTTCGGCTTCATATCGGGGGTGACGAGGCGCATCAGCGTGTCGCCTATGGCCTGCAATTCGCTGGCATCCATAACGATGACCCTGTTTTGACGACATAAGCCTAGCATATAGGGGAGCGAGCGCGTCACTTTCGTGATACGCGCCGGGAGCTGGGCGACGGTCGCCATGACCCAAGCCGTCGATAGTCAGGATCCGAAATGGCGAGAGGCGAACTGACGGACGGCAATGCTTGGTGACCTTGCCGCTTTCGGCGGACTTTTCCTGACCGCCTTCGCCGCCGCGACCATCCTGCCGCTGCAATCGGAAGCAGCGCTGGTCGGCTTTCTCCTGGCCGGGACCCATTCGCCGGCCGCGCTGGTTCTGGTCGCGACGATCGGCAACGTGCTTGGTTCGGTGGTCAACTGGCTGCTGGGCCGCGGCATCGATCGCTTCGGCGACCGCAAATGGTTTCCGGCAAAGCCTGCCGCGCTCGACCGCGCGGCGGCGCGCTATCACCGTTACGGACGATGGAGCCTGCTGCTGAGCTGGGCTCCATTTATCGGCGATCCGCTGACGGTGATGGCCGGCGTGCTGCGCGAGCCCCTATGGAGCTTTATCGCCATCGTCACCGTTGCCAAGACCGGCCGGTACCTGCCGGTGGCGGCCGCGACCCTCGGCCTCTAGCCTAAAGAACTCATGGCGCAGGCATCCAGCCGTGAATTCTCGCCATAGCAAAGCCGCACGGCCAGGGCGGCCGCGATATGTCCCTGCGGGCCGGCCTTGGCAAATCGCCAAGGCCTTCCGTTGAAG
>NZ_RZSA01000318.1:0-6423 GCF_003998075.1 Mesorhizobium sp. M2A.F.Ca.ET.037.01.1.1
CCGGCACACTGTCGACGCGCGGCAGCCTGTCGGCGAGCGGCACCGTGGGCATCAATCCGGCGCAGGGCTTCCCGGCCGACCTGTCGATCAAGCTCACCGACGGCCGCTACACTGACGGCCGGGTGGTGACCGCCAATCTCGGCGGCGACCTGACCGTCAAGGGGCCGCTCGTCTCGGCGCCGGTGGTGGCTGGCACGATCAACCTGGCGAGGACGGTCATCACCGTCCCGGAAAAGCTGCCGGGGTCGCTCTCGGCGCTGGATGTGAAGCACAAGAACGCTCCGGCGTCCGTGCGGGCGCAGGACAAGGCACTGCGCCCGGCGACGTCCGGCGGCAGCAGCAACAGCGGCAGCGGCCTGACGCTTGACGTGACTGTCAACGCGCCGAACCAGATCTTCATCCAGGGCAGGGGCGTCGATGCCGAACTCGGCGGCTCGCTGAAGCTGACAGGCCCGGCTTCGGCGCCCAGGGCGATCGGCACCTTCACCCTGCAGCGTGGACGGCTGATCATCCTTTCCAAGCGACTGACCTTCACCGATGGCACGATCGGGTTCCAGGGGTCGCTGGTGCCCTATCTCAACTTGACGGCGACCACCACGACGAGCACCGCCACAGTCACGGTCGTCGTCTCAGGCGAGGCGACCAATCCGAAGTTCACGTTCTCCTCCGTGCCGGCGCTGCCCCAGGACGAGATCCTGGCACAACTCATCTTCGGTCAATCCATGTCCAAGCTGTCGCCGCTGCAGATCGCGCAACTTGCGAGCGCCGCCGCGCAACTGGCCGGCATCGGCGGTTCGACCTCGTTGCTCGAGAACCTGCAAAGCGCCATCGGCGTCGATGATCTCGACGTGACGACGGATGAGAAGGGCGGCACCGCGGTTTCGGCCGGCAAGTACCTCAACGATCGCACCTATGTGACGATACAGAAGGGCGACAAGCCAGGCTCCGGCAAGGTGACGATCGACCTCAATGTCGGTCGCGGGGTTAAGCTGCGCGGCGAAGCCAATGACGCCGGCGAGGCCAAGGGCGGCGTCTTTTACGAACGCGAATATTGAGGTTGTGCCGGGCCGGATTGGCCAAGGCGAACCGGGGGCGACCGCCGGTACGGGGCTGCTATCCTTATAAAATGTATTGATTTAATGGCCCGCGGGAATTTTTTAGGGAATCCGCGTCGCGATAACAAATTTGCGTCAAGACTGTCGCTATCACGCGAACCGGGTTGCAGCCAAAGATGCACATTCCCTGGCATGTTCCTCCTCCATACCGTCTTTTTGACAACGCGGTCCGGATGCGGAATGTTAAAAGGCGGAAAGCCAACAATGGGAGCAAGTCATGGCAATCTATAAGAGCAATGGTGATCAGGTTCCTGATCATATCTTGGCGTTGGCCGAAGAAGCCAAGGCGGGAAAGGTCGATCGTCGCGAATTCCTGGCGCTCGCCAGCGTTTTCGGAGCGTCCACGGCGATGGCCTACGGCCTGATCGGTCTGGCCGATCCGACCCCGGCGAAAGCCGACGACGTACAGAGCAAGAAGGGCGGCACGCTGAAGGTCGCGCAGTGGGTCAAGGATCCGAAGGATCCACGCAAGGCCGACTGGTCGGAAATCGCCAATGCCGAGCGCCAGGCGCTTGAGCCGCTGGTTAAGTACACCACCGAGTACACATTCCGCCCCTATCTCCTGGAAAGCTGGGACGTGAACGATGACGCGACCGAGTACACGCTGCATGTACGCAAGGGCGTGACCTGGTCGAACGGCGATGCTTTCACCGCCGACGATGTCATCTTCAATCTCAAGCGCTGGGCCGACAAGAAGGCCGAAGGCAACTCGATGCCCGGCCGCCTTGGCACGCTTGTCAAGGACGACAAGCTCGACGAGAGCGCCGTGACCAAGGTCGACGACATGACCGTCAAGCTGAAACTCGGCAAGCCGGACATCGCGCTGATCCCGAACATGTGCGATTATCCGGGCCTGATCGTCCACAAGAGCTTCGACGAGAAGGGCGGCGATTTCAAAGCCTGCCCGATCGGCACCGGCCCGTTCGAGCTCGTTTCCTACGACGTCGGCCAGAAGGTCGTCTACAAGCGCCGCGCAGACAACAAGTGGTGGGACGGCGAGGTGTTCCTCGACGGCATCGAGTTCATCGACTACGGCACCGATCCTGGCGCCATGGTCAGCGCCTTCGAGGCTGGTGAAGTGCACACCAATTTCGAGACCTCGGCCGACTATGTCTCGATCCTCGACGGCATGGACCTGGTGAAATCCGAGGTGGTGACGGCTGCGACCATCGTCTGCCGCACCAATGTCAACCACAAGCCGTACGACAACCAGAAGGTTCGTCAGGCGCTGCAGCTCGGCGTCGACAACGCGGTCGTCCTGCAGCTCGGCTACGGCAATGCCGGCACGCCCGCTGAGAACCATCACGTCAGCCCGATCCATCCGGAATATTTCGAGCTGCCGAAGATCAAGCGCGACGCCGCCAAGGCCAAGGCCCTGATGGCGGAGGCAGGCCAGGCCGACTTCGAGCACGAGCTGATCACGGTCGACGAGGACTGGCACAAGAACACCGGCGACGCGATCGCAGCCCAGCTGCGCGACGCCGGCATCAAGGTGAAGCGCACGGTGCTGCCGGGCTCGACCTTCTGGAACGACTGGACGAAGTATCCGCTGTCGATGACCAACTGGAACATGCGCCCGCTCGGCGTGCAGGTTCTGGCGATCGGCTATCGCACCGGTGAAGCCTGGAACGAGACTGCTTGGTCGAATTCCGACTGGGATACCAAGCTCAACGCCGCGCTTGCCGTCGCCGACGCGGCCAAGCGCAAGGAAATGATGAAGGACATCGAGCAGATCCTGCAGGATTCCGGCATCATCATCCAGCCGTACTGGCGCAAGCTCTACAGCCACTCGACCAAGGCGGTGCAGAACTTCAAAATGCACCCGACCTACGAGCACGACTACGGCAAGGTCTGGCTGGAACAGGCCTGATCGGAACGAACGGACAAAGGGGCGCTCGGCCCCTTTGTCCCCTTCCTCGCGTGACCCGGGACCGGAGAGCCGTTGCAACGAAAAAGTTGCGGACTCGTCGAATGGGGTCATGCAATAAACTGGGTTGATTGCATTCGAAGGTCAGTTTGCCGGCTTGCCCCGCATCGCGTCGGAGTGGTCGCGCAATCAGGCTCCCCCAACCCATCGGCAGGGGTCCGCCATGCTTTCTTTCATCCTGAGACGTCTCGGCACCATGGCGCTGACGATGCTGTGCCTGACCTTGGTCGTTTTTTTCCTGATCAATCTCGGTCCCAATCTGAAGAAGCTGGCGATCAGCCAGACAGAAATGCACACCTCCGCCGAACAGCTGGAAAGCTGGCTGGCCAACCATGGCTACCGCCAGAACTTCTTCCTGCGCTACGGCCAGTGGCTGGGGGTTCTCCCCAAACAGCCGATCACCGACCCGGCGACTGGAAAACCGGCGCAGCGCTTCTCCTTCTGCAACGACCCGGTCGCGCCGACATTCTCCGGCGTGCTGCAGGGCGACTTCGGCTGCTCGACCAAATTCAAGACGACCGTCGCGGCGAAGCTCTTTCCGGCGCTCGGCGCAACGGGGCTTTTGATGTTCTGGGTGCTGGTGGTGATGGTGCCGATCTCGCTGCTCATCGGCATCCTTGCCGGCATGCGCGAGGGCTCGCGCACCGACCGCACGCTGTCTGTCGCTTCGATCGCCTCGACGGCGACGCCTGAATATGTCTCGGGCGTCATCTTCACCGTCATCTTCGCATCCTGGCTGGGCTGGCTGAACGGCTCGGCTGCGTCCGCCAGCCAGGGCCTCACCTTCTACAATTTCACCCTGCCGGTGATGACACTTGCCATCTACGGCATCGGCTACATCGCGCGCATGACGCGCGCCTCGATGGTGGAGGTGATGACGCAGCAATACATCCGAACTGCCCGCCTCAAGGGTCTGTCCTTCGGCAGCGTGGTCGTCAAGCATGCGCTGCGCAACGCTTTGATCGCGCCGTTTACCGTCATCATGCTGCAGTTTCCCTGGCTGCTCACCGGCGTCGTCATCGTCGAGGTGATGTTCCGCTACCAGGGGTTCGGCTATACGCTGGTCGAGGCTGCGGGCAACAACGACATCGACCTGCTGCTCGGCTGCTCGCTGGTTTCGGTGTTCATCGTCTTGATCACGCAGCTCATCTCCGATGTCGGCTACGCGTTCCTCAATCCGCGCATCAGGGTTCAATAAGGGGCAGGGCCGATGCAGACCGAGTATATCAATGCCTTCGACATCGTTGTCGGCGTGCTCTGGCGTTTCTGGCCGGTGTGGATCGCGTTGATCCTGGTGATGGGCGTCAGCTTTGCCTATAAGAAGCGGCTTGGCCTTTACGGCCAGCTCTTTGACAGCGGCGTCGGCATCGCCGGCGTCTTCATCTGCCTGTTCTGGCTGTTCACGGCGATCTTCGCTTCGACCATCTCGCCCTTCGATCCCCTGGCGCAGGTCTCGGTGATGAAGGACGCGCTGCCCGGCGCGATCGAGCCGGCGTCGAAGCTGGTCTATTATTTCGGCGGCGATAAGCTCGCCCGCGACGTGTTCTCGCGCATGGTCTACGGCAGCCAGATCGTGCTGATCATCGCGCCGGCCGCCACCGGCTTCGCGCTCATGGTCGGCATCACGCTCGGCCTGCCGGCCGGCTATTACGGCGGCAGGATTGACACGCTGCTGTCCTTCCTCGCCAATCTGGTGCTGGCTTTCCCGGTGATCCTGTTGTTCTACCTCCTGGTGACACCGGGCATCATGGACACGCCGATCCCCTATGCGATGGCGGGTCTGTTCTTCTTGTTCCCGATCATCTTCTTCAGCGTCCTGTTCTGGACGCGTTTCAAGAACCGGCCGGACCGGCTCTATATCCTGCTCGGTATCACGCTTATCCTCGGTGGCTGGATTTATGTCGGCCTGGTCTTCGACAAGGATCCGCTGCACATTGTCCACATCGATCCCAACCAGCTCAACATCTTCGTGGCGGTGGTGTTCGCTTCCAGCCCCGGCGTGTTCCGCATCGTGCGCGGGCTGACCATGGACATCAAGACGCGCGACTATGTGGCGGCGGCGCAGACGCGCGGTGAATCGCCCTGGTACATCATGCTTTGGGAGATATTGCCCAATGCGCGCGGGCCGCTGATCGTCGATGCGTGCCTGCGCATCGGCTACACGACGATCCTGCTCGGAACGCTCGGCTATTTCGGCCTGGGGCTGGCGCCGGAAAGCCCCGACTGGGGCACCGCGATCAAGGACGCCAGCCGGCTGCTGCGTTCCTTCATCCACCCGGCGCTGCCGCCGACGATCGCCCTGATGTCGTTCGTGCTGGGGCTCAACCTTTTGGCGGACTCGCTGCGCGAACAGTCGATGAAGGATTGATGGCGAGGGCTCAGGCCCTACCTGCTGGAACAATTTAGGATTGGAGCGACCCATGAACGAAGCGGTTCGAGATCCGGCTCAACCCATCATCGAGATCGAGAATCTCTCGATCTCCTTCTTCACCCGCAAGGGCGAGATCCCGGCCGTGATGGATTTCTCCTGCACGGTGATGCCCGGCGAGGCGATGGGCATCGTCGGCGAATCCGGCTGCGGCAAGTCGACGGTGTCGCTCGGCATCATGCGCGACCTCTCCAACATCGGGAAGATCGTCGGCGGGCGCATCAAGTTCCAGGGCAAGGACATGGGCGAGCTCTCCGAGGAGGAGCTGCGCGCCATCCGCGGCAACAAGATCGCCATGATCTACCAGGAGCCGATGGCGAGCCTCAACCCCGCGATGAAGATCGGCCAGCAGCTGATGGAAGTGCCGCTGATCCACGACAAGGTGTCGAAGGAGGAGGCCTACAACAGGGCGCTGGAGATGGTGCGGGCGGTGAGGCTGCCCGACCCGGAGCGCATGATGCGCTCCTATCCGCACCAGCTTTCCGGCGGCCAGCAGCAGCGCATCGTGATTGCCATGGCGCTGTTGTCCAAGCCGGCGCTGCTTCTGCTCGACGAGCCGACCACCGCGCTCGACGTCACCGTCGAGGCGGGCATCGTCGAGCTGGTCAAGGGTCTGGGCGAGAAGTTCGGCACCTCGATGATCTTCGTGTCGCACAATCTCGGCCTGATCCTCGAGACCTGCGACCGTATCACGGTGATGTATTCCGGCGAGGCGGTCGAGACCGGCAAGATCGAGGACGTGTTCGACCGGATGCGCCATCCCTATACGCAAGGGCTGTTCCGCTCGATCCCGCTGCCTGGCGCCGACAAGAACTCGCGGCCGTTGATCTCCATTCCCGGACAGTTGCCGCTGCCGCATGAGCGGCCGAAGGGCTGCAATTTCGGGCCGCGCTGCCACCATTTCGTCGAGGGCGTCTGCAACGCTGCGGAAATCCCGATGGTCCCGGTTGAGG
>NZ_RZSA01000319.1:0-6408 GCF_003998075.1 Mesorhizobium sp. M2A.F.Ca.ET.037.01.1.1
TGTTCGAGCGGCGCCACATCGCCGCCATCGACAAACCGCCGCCCGTCAATCCAAGTCGAAGGTACCCCCGCTGCTCTCCCGATCAGATGAGCCTCGACTATGTCTAACTTTCCCCGGACAGCCCTGCGTTCCACGGGGAGAAGGAAAAGATCACCACGCCCCCTTCTTCTTCAACTCCTCCATCTCGCGCGCCGCGCGCTCGCGCAGCCTTGCGTCGCGCAGGAGCTTCTCCACCGCGGCATCATCCGACTTGTCGGAATAGCGGAATTCGGAATCGGCGTAGCGGTTGATCTCCTGCATGACCATGTCCATCGAGAACGGTCCGCGCAGTTCCTCGATCATCGCCTTCTTGTCGTCGTAGCTCTTGTGCATGAAGGCTTCGGGCTTCTCGAACCAGTCGTCCGGCAGCTCGATATCCATGGCGCGCATCTTGATCGCGTCGGTGACGTTCTTGACGGCGCGGCCGGTGAAGCGCGGTTCGGCGTCCTTGATCATGTGCAGGTAGGTGCCGATATCGGCCATGGTCTTGGGCGCGCCATTCTCCTTCATGTAGCGCTCATAGACCTTCATCAGCCCGTCTTCCTGCGGCTTCTCATGCACTTCATAGGCTTCGGCCACGGCGCGCTGGATCTCCTGCGCGGCATAGAGCTCGTGGTCCCCAAGCGGGATCTTATGGTTCTTGCCGGCAAGCAGCACGAAGATGTCGATATAGTCGTCGCGGGTCTGCGGGCCGTCGACCAGCCAGCGCGCGCCGGCGCGCTGGCGCAGCGCGTCGTCGACATTTTCGGGATAGTTGGAGAACATGCCGAAAGAGCAGTTGCCGCGCACGACCGTCGAGGCGCCGGCGAAGGCGTCCATCAAAACACCGGTGATCTCCTGCTGACCGGCGGAGGCACGGTCGTCGGAGCGGCGCGCCGCCACCTGGTCGATATCGTCGATGGTGCCGAAGCCGATGACGCGCGGATTGAGCACGTTGTTGATGAATTGCCGGCAGTTCTGGCCGGACTTACCCTGATAGGACGAGATCTGGTCGACGCCGAAATTCTCATAGGCGAAGGGATAGCCGGCCACCTGGCAATAGCCGTTGACGAGCCCGGCGATCATCTGGATCAGCGTCGTCTTGCCGGTGCCCGGCGCGCCGTCGCCGATGAAGGTGAACAGGAAGCCGCCAAGCTCGACGAACGGGTTCAGCTCGCGCTCGAAATCATAGGCCATCAGCATCTTGGCCAGCCTGACCGACTGGAATTTGGCGATGTGGTTGCCGACAACCTCTTCCGGCTTCTTGAAGGTCATCACCAGCGGCTTGGAGCGCTTGCCGGGCGCGACGTCGAAGCCGTCGAGGGTGAAATCGTCGACGTCGATGCGGATATGCGCGTTCTCGAACGGGCCTATGCCGTCGAAGCGGCCTTTGCGCGCCAAGAGCCCGTCGATGGCGACCCGGGCGAAGGCGCGAGCACGCGTCATCAGGTCCGCATCGTCCTTCGAGCCGGCGATCGCCTTGTCGAGGCCGGCCACGATCGATTTCACCGCGTCCTGCGGCGTGTCGAACAGGAAGTCGGGCTCGGCGGTATCGTTCGGCGCCTCGCCGTCGCTGTCGATCAGCTGGAACAGATAGGAGGCAAAGCTGAAAGCGGAGACGTAAGCCGAAGCCGAGAGAAGCTTCTTGAAGGTCGACGCCTCGTCGCCCTCCAGCGGCGCACGGGCATTCTTGGCCTGCAGGCTTTCCAGGTCCGAGCCTTCGGCGAAGACATCCGAAATGGCGAGCGCGATAGCGAGGCCACGGCGGGCGCGGTAGAGCAGCGTGTGCTGCGGGATGCTCATCAACTGGTCGTCGGGATGGATCGCTGCGACCGTCTTGGTGAGCTCGACCTCGCGCGTGCGGCGCACCGAGCCGACCGACACGGTCGAGACGAAGCGGCGGTTGGTGCCGGCGAGCGCGGTGCCGGATTCGCGCGACGGGTCCTCCAGCACCACGATGCGGGTGATGAAACTCTGCGCGACAGTGCGGTGCTTCTCGATTGCGGCTTCCGAGATCGTGGTCAGGCCGGTGTCCATGAAGGATGCTCCGCGGTTTGACGATCATACATCGCTGATGACCTGTCCGTTGGACAGGATGTGGACCTTGTAGCCGGAAAAGATCTTCTGCGCTTCACCCGCGGCATAGAGCGCCTGGTAGGCCTCGTGCGGGATCAGCGCGTGGTTCTCGTAGCTCGAGACGCCCTGGCGCGCGGCTTCGAGATCGTCGGTGTTGATGAAGAATTCCTGCGTCGTCTTCTCGCTGGAGAAAAGACCCCTGCGGCCGGGCTTCTCGCTCTTGGAAAAGACCTCCTGGATTGTCCAGGTGAGCAGCCAGGCATTCTCGGGCTTGCGCACTTTGGAGAGCACCTCGGCCACGGTCGAATTGTTGTCGGTAATGCCGGCCGAGTAGAAGGGTCCGAGCACCACGCGCCGCAGCTGCTTGGGATGCAGCGGCTCGAAATCCTTGTCGAGATTGACGGCGATCGTTGCCGGCGAGAGCGTGTAGGCCGAATTCTTCTCGGTGAAATCGTCGAAGCGGTGCGCAAGCTCGGGATTGAGCAGGCCATCGACGGGAAGCGGAATGTCGACGCGCTCGTTGAGCTTGCCGGTGCTGTCGTCGACAAGCTGGCGCACCATGCTTTCGGAGGAGTCTTCGACCGTCACCATGTAGATCAGCGGCAGGTTGGCGCTGCCGTCGAATGTCGCCCAGTGGACGAGATAATAGGGCCGCATGGTCTTCGGGTTGACCGAGACCTTGGCCGTCTGCGCAAGCGTGAAGGGGCCGAAGGTCGCCTCGCTCTTGACGTCCTCCAGATAGAGCCGCTCGGCCATCGACTTCTGCAGCGCCTCGGGAAACTCCTTGTGGCGCAGGATGAAGTCGGCCATCTCCTCGCGCAGCTCGCCGGCTTGCGGGATGTTGGCCAGGCGGGCGTCGGCCTGCTGGCGGTCGTTTTCCAATTCGAGCAGGTTCTGGAACACGGGGTAGCCGCTGTCGGCGCGCGATATGCGGAAGGTGTCCATGAAGCCCAGCCGGTTGCGCCAGCAGGCAAAGGACTTGTCCAGCCGCGCGATATATTCCGCGACGATCCTGGCGACGATGCCGTGCCGGTAAAGCGGCGAGCGGTCGTCGCGCATGAACACTTCCAGTCCGCCCAGCGCCGCCGTGATGGCGGAAAAATAGCGGGCCGCCGCGTCGTTCTCAGGTGTCATGGGACTGCCGTGGAGACGATATCAGCGGCGCCGCCCAAGCAGATATTCGTAGGGTGCCCCACGAATATCTGCTTGGATGCCTTTGTTTTTCGCAGGTTCTGACCGCAAAACCGTGGGACACTTTTGCGGAACCTGCTTAGGACTGCACGTAGTTGGCGGAATTGTGCTTTTTCATCACATCGTCGAAGCGGCGGGCGAAGGCGTCGTCGGCGAGCTTCTTGCGGCGCTGGATGTCGGCTGAAGCCACCATGTTCTTCTCATGCATCTCGAGCAGGTCGCCGATATGCTTCTGCGAGGCGGCGCCGATGCCGGCCATCGTCTCCTCGGCCGTGTTGTCGACCTGGCTGCCCAGCGTGTTGATCTTGTGGGCGACGTCCTGCTGGGCGGCGGTCTTCAGCGAATCCTCCAGCGCCTTGTACAGCACGATGCGCTGTTCGGTGTCGATGGTCAGCTTGTTGATGAGCGTCGACTGCGCGGCGATCTGGCTGTTGAGCGAATCGACGAAGGTCTGGAACATCGAGGTATAGCGCTCCAGCGTCTGGCTTTCGGCGAGCAGCTCCTGCTCCTTGGCCTGCTTTTCGTTGTACTCGGTCGCCATTTTGGAGCGCTCGCCCTCGAGCTCGGTCCGCTCCTTCTGGGTCGTCGAGGCGGCGATCTTGTTCTCGATGTCGAGCAGCAGGGGGTTCAATTCCTCGATGCGCTTCTGCACGGCCTCGAGGTTGGACATGGTCGTTTTGCGGCGCTCGATCACCTGGGACAGGCTGGTCTCGGAAGTCTTGTAGCGCTGGTCGAGGATCTGTTTCTGCGCCTTCAGGATGCCGACGATGGTATCCGACTTCGCCAAAAGCTCCTGCAGATTGCCGGCCAGCGACATGTTGCGGACGCGGTCGGTGCGCATGCGCTGCTTGCGCTGCTCGGAGAAGACACCGACGAAGTTTTCCCAGCCGGTGTAGCTCTTCATGCTCTCGAACTCGGCGCCGAAAACGTTGGTGGCGTCCTCGAGCCCGATGATCAGGTCGGCGATATTGCCTTCCATGACCTTCTGCTGCTTGAGCACGTCCTCGATGCGGGCGTTCTCGATGTCGAAATTGGCGTCGCCGATCTTCTTGTCGGCCTGGGCAAGCGTGTCGAGCACCGTCCCGGACTGCTCGATCTTGGTGCGCATGTCCTGCACGACCTGCTTGGTCTTGGCAATTTCGGCATCGAAATTCTGCAATGTCGCCATTGGGGCCTCCCGCTTCGGCATCCGTTTCCATGTCGTGGCGGCGAATATATGTGGGGCTTCAAGGGATTGAAAGAAGGAAGACAAGGCGAGACGTCAAAACAAAAGAACTGGTCAGGTCCTTGAAAGACAAGGCAAGCATGTGCATGGCGGCCAGTAATGAGCGACGCCGTCTAACAGCTTCAGCTTTTATGCCTTAAGCTATTGTTTTTACGGACGGCCAAGGCGATGACACAGCGCCGGCAAATCTCGTGCGCCGGCGGTAAGACCAGTTTCTTTCCAATTCCGATCAGGGTTTTGGGTCGGCCTTGAGATAGGCGATCACGTTGGCGATGTCGTCGTCGCTGGTCAGGCCGGCAAAGGCCATTCTGTTGCCGGGAACCTTCTGCCTGGGCGCCTTGAGATATTCGGCGAGGTTGGCTTCGTCCCAGACCAGGCCGGCGGCGCCGGCATCCTTCATGGCTTGCGAATAATGGCCGGCAAAGCTCTCCGCCGAGCCGGCCTTGCGGCCGACGACGCCCAGCAGATGCGGGCCGACCTTGTCGCGGTCGCTTGCCGCCTCATGGCAGGCCATGCAGCGGTTGAAGACCTTCTTGCCCAGCGCTGCATCGCCACCGGCATGCGCGGCAAGGCCGCTGGCAAGCAGGAAAAGCGTGGCGGGCGAAATGGCTCGAAGCATGGCTGACCCCGGAGAGTTCTGGCTGTCGGCCTTATAGGGCGAAGCCTTGATAAAGGCCACACCCGGGCTGCGGGCAGTCTCCGCGGCTCAGGCCTGCTGCGCCAGGTCGCGGCGCAGAAAATCATGCAGACGATCGACTGCCGGCGTCGTCGACAGCGGGTTGCGCAGTATGCCGATCTCGAGGTCCGGCAACGCCGGCAGCCCCTCATTGGCGCCGATGATGCGCAGCGACGGCGGCACGCTTCGTTGGGCAAGGCCGGCGACCGCCAGCCCGGCTTGGACGACCGCGACCAGTCCGAGCAGGGAGGCGCTGGAATAGGTGCAGCGATAGGATCGGTCGGCACCAGTGCCTGCAGCACATTCATCCTTGCCGCGCAGCCAGGTTCGAACAAGGCGACAGGCAGCGGATCGGTCTGCCAGGCGACGTGATTGGGGGAGGCGACCCAGACAAAGCGCTCCAGCCTGATCACCTCGAGCGGCTGATCCGGGAGGCGGGTGACGATCGCCAGGTCGAGCCTTCCCTCCGCTAAGGTCTTCACCAGCGCGGTCGACTGCTCGCAGACGAGTTCGACGGTGACCAGCGGGTGATCCTCGGCAAAGCGTGACAGCACGGGCGGCAGCAGGAAGGAGGCGTAGTCGTCCGGCACGCCGAGGCGCACGCTGCCTGTTTCCTTCGGCCGGGTGACGCTCGCCCATGCCTCGTCGGACAGTTTCAGCAGCCGGCGCGCATAGATGAGGAAATCCTCGCCGGCAGCATTGGGGGTGACCGTTCTAGGGCCCCGCACCAGAAGCTGGTTGCCCACCATGTCCTCCAGCCTTTGCATCTGCATGCTGACCGCCGACTGGCTGCGGCCGACTCGCGGCGCCGCATTGGACAGGCTGCCGCTTTCGACGACGGCAACGAAGGTCTTCAGCAGGTTGAGGTCGAGTGGAGCGGCCATGGCGCTATCAGCATATCGAATAGGTACTTACAAATCTATTCGCTTGATTGAAATCGTTTCGGCTGGCCACATGAGCTTCGATCCGTTGGAGAGCCGATGATGAGGGACATATCGATCGCCCGCTTCCCCGCCGCGAGCCTCGCTCTGGCGATGGTGATTGCCGGCACGGTTGGCGCCTTAGTCACGGAGTCGGGACAACATCCCGTCACCGTCGTCTTCTGGCGATGCGTGTTCGGCGCGCTGTTCCTAGCCGCGTGGTGCCTGTTGCGCGGCTACCTGCCGGACCGGACGCTGTCCCCATCCCGGCTTGCGCTCGCCGCGCTCGGCGGCGTTTGCAT